>NZ_VIGC02000008.1 GCF_006569185.2 Litorilinea aerophila
TGGCGTTGGAGACGGGGAGCCGGTTTGCCATTCGGGAAGGTGGGCGCACCGTCGGTGCCGGCGTCATCACCGAGATCCTGAAGTAAGCATTCGCAGATGGGGGTAGTCAGTAGACGGTAGTCAGTAGTCGGTAGTCAGTAGTCGGTAGGGTGTGGCCCCTCATGTTAATGTTACCGCCTACCTAATACCGTCTGCCGACTACCCCCTTAAGAAAGGATGACCTATGGCAAAGCAGCGAATCCGGATCAAACTGAAAGCCTACGATCATCGGGTGTTGGATGCCTCTGTCCGGCAGATCGTGGATGCTGCTGAACAGACTGGCGCCCAGGTCGTTGGTCCAGTCCCCCTGCCGACCCGGATCGAGAAGTTCACGGTCATGCGGTCCACGTTCATCGACAAGGACAGCCGGGAGCAGTTCGAGATCCGCACCCACAAGCGCCTGATCGACGTCCTCGATCCGGGCAGCAAGACGATTGAAAACCTGACCCGGCTGAATCTGCCGGCAGGCGTCGATATCGAAATTAAACTGTAGCGCTTCCACCTCCGGATGCGCGCCGGGCATTCCCGCGGCGTCCACGGAGGTGAGGGCCCTGCAGCGCACAACAATCAGGCGGCCGTCGGGCTCCAGGTCCGGCAGGCCCCATGGGATGATGTGGTTTACGCCATTTTCTCTGTAACCGTCAGTCCCAGGAGGATATGATGCGAGGAATTCTTGGCAAAAAAGTAGGGATGACCCAGCTCTTCGATGAGAGCGGTGTGGCCATCCCGGTAACCGTTATCGAGGCCGGCCCCTGCTATGTGACCCAGGTCAAGACGGCGGAGACCGATGGGTATAACGCCGTCCAGATCGGCTTCGAAGAAGTGGCAGAGCGCAAGCTCACCAAGGGCCAAAAGGGCCATCTCCAAAAGGCCGGCACTCC
The DNA here is from genome assembly GCF_006569185.2 of Litorilinea aerophila. NCBI lineage: Bacteria > Bacillati > Chloroflexota > Caldilineae > Caldilineales > Caldilineaceae > Litorilinea > Litorilinea aerophila. Next base: position 921 of record NZ_VIGC02000008.1, read on the forward strand.
GCTTCTGCGCCGGCTGCGGGAGTTGCGCTATGCCGAGCCCCCGACCCTCTCCTTGGGGGATGTGATTAAGGCCGACGTTTTTGAAGAAGGCGAACGGGTAGACGTGATCGGCGTCTCCAAGGGCCGTGGTTTCGCCGGCGCGGTCAAGCGACACGGCTTTGCTGGCGGTCCCAAGACCCATGGCCAGTCGGACCGTCATCGCGCCACCGGTTCCCGCGGCGCGGGCACGACCCCCGGCCATACCTTCCCGGGCACCAAGGCGCCAGGTCACATGGGCAACGCACGGGTCACCGTTCAGAATTTGCAGGTGGCCCTGGTGGACCCAGAGCGCAATCTGATCGCCGTCAAAGGTGCTGTTCCCGGCCCGCGTGGCGGCCTCGTGCTGGTGCGTGAAGCTGTGAAGAAGGCAAACAAGAAGAAGAGGAGATAGTGACCATGTTGCTGCCTGTGAAAGATATGGCCGGGAACCAGATCGGGGAATTGGAGGTCAGCGACCTGGTTTTTGGGGCGCCCATCAACCGGCCCCTCATGCACCAGGCGTTGGTCCGTCAGCTCTCCAACGCACGACTGGGCACCCATAAGACCAAGACCCGAGGCGAGGTTTCTGGCGGTGGCCGGAAGCCCTGGCGCCAGAAGGGGACCGGTCGGGCCCGACAGGGTTCCATCCGTGCGCCCCATTGGGTCGGCGGCGGGACGGTCTTCGGCCCCCGACCGCGCAAATACATCAAGGACATGCCCAAGAAGATGCACCGGGCTGCCCTGCGCAGTGCCCTTTCGGTGAAGGCCAGCGCCGGCCAGATTGTGGTGCTGGACCAGCTGACCATGGAGCAGCCCAAGACCAAGGCCATGGTGGCCCTGTTGGAGGCCCTGGGGCTGAATGGGCAGCGGGTGCTACTGGTATTGCCCGAAAAGGACGAAGTGGTGCAGCTGAGCGCCCGCAACCTCCCCGAGGTGAAATCCCTGCTGAGCGGGTACCTGAACATCCGGGACCTGCTGGGCTATGATGTCCTGCTCATGACCCGGGAGGCTGTGGCCCACGTGGAAGAGTGGCTGGGTGCTGATGTGGCCGGACAGAGCACAGCCGCGGTAGCCGAGGCGGAGGAATAACCATGCACGTTTACGAAGTGATTCGGCGGCCCATCATTACGGAAAAGAGCATGATTGCAGCCGAAGACGAAAACAAATACGTCTTCGAAGTCGACATGCGGGCCAACAAACTTCAGGTGAAGGACGCCGTAGAGGTTGCCTTCGGGGTGACAGTGGAGGATGTGCGCATCGCCGTCATGCCGGCCAAGACCCGGCGGCGGGGGCGACGCGTCATGATTCGGAAGCCCAAGTGGAAAAAGGCCATTGTCACGCTGGCACCGGGCGAGTCCATCCAGCTGTTTGAAGGGGTTTAAGGAGTAGACGTCCATGGCTATCAAAATTTACCGACCCACATCGCCCGGGCGCCGGGGCATGAGCGTCTCGGCCTTTGATGACATCACCCGCAAAGAGCCGGAGCGATCCCTGCTGGCCCCCCTGCGCAAGAAGGGTGGGCGCAACAGCCGCGGGGTCGTGACCGTCCGCCACCGGGGTGGCGGCCATAAGCGGCGCTATCGCATCATCGACTTCCGGCGGGACAACTTCGGCATCCCCGGGCGGGTGGAATCCATTGAGTACGATCCCAACCGCAGCGCCCGCATCGCCCTGGTGGTCTTCCAGAATGGCGAGCGGCGTTACATCCTGGCGCCGGTGGGGTTGAACGTGGGCGACACGGTCATGTCCGGGCCTGATGCCGACATCCGGCCGGGGAATGCCCTGCCCATTCGTCTCATCCCGTTGGGTACCACCATCCACAACATCGAGCTCTATCCGGGCCGGGGTGGTCAGCTGGTGCGCAGTGCAGGCAACGCGGCCCAACTGGTGGCCAAAGAAGGGGCCATGGCCCAGGTTCGCCTGCCCAGCGGGGAGGTGCGCTACATCGACATGAACTGCCTGGCCACCATCGGCCAGGTTTCCAACCCGGATCACGCCAACATCACCCTCGGCAAGGCCGGGCGGAAGCGCTGGCTGGGCCGGCGGCCGGCCGTGCGCGGCGTGGCTATGGATCCGGCTTCCCATCCCCATGGCGGTGGCGAAGGCCGCTCGCCCATCGGGATGCCTGGGCCGAAGACACCCTGGGGCAAGCCTGCCCTGGGCAAGAAAACCCGGCGCAACAAGCGCACCAGTAAGTACATTGTGCGTCGTCGCGGTGGTGGAAAGAAGTAGGGGAAAGCCATATGTCTCGTTCACTGAAAAAGGGGCCATACGTTGCCCCCAAGCTGCTCAAGAAAATCGAAGAGATGAATCGGAAGGGAGAGCGCAAGGTGATCAAAACCTGGTCCCGCGCCTCCACCATCTTCCCACAATTTGTCGGCCACACCATCGCCGTTCATGACGGACGCCGCCATGTTCCTGTCTACATCACCGAAAACATGGTCGGCCACAAGCTGGGCGAATTTGCGCCGACGCGGTTCTTCCGGGGCCACATCAAATCTGAAAAGAGCACCCGGGCTCGCCGGTAGGACCGATCCTGTCAGAAAGCGTAAAGGCGGACAGCGTGGAGAGCCGAACTATGCAAGTGCAAGCAGTGACCAAATATACGGGGATCAGCGCACAGAAGGCCAGGCTGGTCGTTGACGAAGTGCGGGGGAAACGCGCCCAAGACGCGTTGGTACAGCTTCAGTTCATGCCCCAGGCAGCGGCGAAAGTGGTGGCCAAAACCATCAAGAGCGCCCTGGCCAACGCCACGGAAAACTACGGCCTGGAGGCGGAGGACATGTACATCGCCAAGATCGTGGCCGATGAAGCTCCCCGCCGCCGTTGGCGGCGCTTTGGCGCCCGGGGGCGCTTCAAGCCCTGGATTCGCCGATCCTCCCACATTACCGTCGTGTTGGAAGAACGTGTCGCGGGCGAAAGCTAAGGAGGGGAGCATTGGGTCGCAAGGTACATCCCAGGGGATTCCGTCTGGGAATCATTAAAGAGCACCGCAGCCGCTGGTTTGCCACCGGCAGGACCTATACCGAACAGCTGGACGAGGATCGAATGATCCGGGAGGTGGTTCACGCGGACCTGCCCAGGGCCGGCATCAGCAGCATCGAAATCGAGCGCCAGCCGAACCAGGTCCATGTGATCATCGACACGGCCCGGCCGGGCGTCATCATCGGCCGCAAGGGCGCCAGCGTTAACCAGCTGCGGTCCAAGTTGCAAGATCTGACCCACAAGAAGGTCAAGATCGATGTGCGGGAGATCGCCAAGCCGGAACTGGACGCCCGCCTGGTGGCCGAAAGCATCGCCGAGCAGTTGGAGCGGCGCATCAGCTGGAAGCGGGCCATGAAACAGGCCGTTCAGAAGACCATGCGTGCCGGTGGCAAGGGCATCATGATCACCGTCGCCGGCCGCCTGGGCGGCAGCGAAATGGGCCGGGTAGATACCGTGCGGGAAGGCCAGGTGCCCCGGCACACCCTGCGGGCCGACATCGACTACGGCACGGCCGAAGCCAACACCACTTTCGGGGTGATCGGCGTCAAAGTCTGGATCTACCACGGCGAAGTGTTGCCGGGTGAGGAATATCACGCACGCTACAGCGCCGAAGCGGCCTCCTGACGGCCGGCGCCAGCGGATGGAGGATTGAACCATGTTGATGCCAAAACGGGTCAAGTATCGAAAGCAGCAGCGCGGGCGCCTCAAGGGGAAGGCCTACCGGGGCAACCAGATCGCCTTCGGGACCTACGGCCTGCAGGCGGTGGAGCCCCACTACGTGACCAGCCGCCAGATCGAAGCGGCACGTCGGGCCATCGTGCGCTACATCCGCCGGGGCGGCAAGCTCTGGATCCGCATCTTCCCGGATAAGCCCTTCACCAAGCGGGCCGCCGAGACCCGCATGGGCTCCGGTAAGGGGAATGTGGAATACTGGATGGCGGCGGTGAAGCCCGGGCGCATCCTGTTCGAAATGGCAGGGGTGCGGGAGGAACAGGCCCGGGAGGCGTTGCGTCTGGCCTCCCACAAGCTGCCCATGCGGACACAGTTTGTGGCCCGCGAGGACCATACCGGCAGTTGAACCTGGTTCGGGCCCGGCCATCGCCAGGCGGTGGATCGGCGCAACGACAGGGTTCACGTGAGGAGGGTAACCGATGAAAGCAAGCGAATTGCGAGCCATGACCGACGCGGAATTGGCCAACCAGTTGGACGACCTGTACCAGGAGTTGTTCAACCTGCGTTTTCAGAAGAGCACCGGCAAACTCACCAACACAGCCCGCCTGGGGCAGGTGCGGCGGGACATCGCCCGCATCAAGACCATCCTGCGGGAACGTGAGTTGGCAGGGATGAGCGAGTGAGGAGATTGAGCCATGCGGGAACGACGAAGGACGCTGGTTGGGGTGGTCACCAGCGATAAGATGGACAAAACCGTGGTCGTCACGGTCCAACGGATCACTCGCCACCCCTTGTACGGCAAGGTGATCAAAGTCAACAAAAAATATAAGGCTCACGACGAGAACAACGAAGCCCGAGAGGGCGATCTGGTGCGCATTTGCGAATGCCGGCCGATCAGTAAGGAAAAAAAGTTCTTCGTCCAGGAGATCCTGGAGCGGGCCGACGTCGTCTAACACGAGGAACAGAGACCATGATTCAGCAAGAAAGCCGGCTCCGAGTAGCCGATAACACGGGTGCCAAAGAGCTTTTGACCATCCGCGTGAAGGGCGGCAGCCAGCGTCGGTACGCTGCCATCGGGGACGAGATTGTGGCCACGGTGAAGTCGGCCTCCCCCACCGGGAGCGTGAAAAAGGGGGACATCGTGCGCGCCGTGATCGTGCGCACCCGGCGCCCCCTGCGGCGGGCGGATGGCAGCTACATCCGCTTCGACGAGAACGCGGCCGTCATCGTGGACGACAATAAGAACCCCCGGGGCACGCGCATCTTCGGCCCGGTCGCGCGGGAGTTGCGGGAAAAGGGCTACATGCGCATCGTCTCCCTGGCGCCCGAAGTTCTGTGACGGCGGCTGGGAGCATCCCTTTCCCGGGCCCCGGTCAGATGGTAGATGAGCATCGGAATCCAGGCAGGCGAGTGTGTCTCGCTTTGACTCCCTTGCGACAAGAGGAGCGTGTTGAAAGATGAAGGTCAAGATTAAAAAGGGCGATACGGTGGAGATCATCGCCGGCAACGATAAAGGCTACCGGGGTCAGGTCCAGCAGGTGATCCGCAAGAAGCGGAAGGACGGCAGCTACGACCCCAACCGGGTCTACGTCATTGTCAGCGGTGCCAACATGGTGATCAAGCACCAGCGGGCCACCCCCAATGTGCGAACCCAGACCGGTCGCATCGAGCGGGAGGCGCCCATCCACATCAGCAACGTGATGCTGGTGGGGACCGACGGCCGTCCCACCCGGGCTGGCTACCAGGTGGCCTCCAACGGGGAGAAGATTCGCATCGACCGCCGGACCGGCGAACCGCTGCCTTCCCCTGGGGAGAGTGCCTGACAGGCGGTGTGCCCCGGGCTATCTGGGGACACCTGGCGTGGGCGGCTTCCCAGGGGGAAGGCGCCGGCGATTCACCTTTGAAAAGAGATCAATGGCCTGACCTGGCGCCGTACTGGGCGGCGCTTGCGGGCAAGGAGTGAAGAAAAATGAGCGAAAACGGCAAGAGCCCCAGGCCGGTACCTCGACTGAAGACCCGCTACTGGGAGGAAGTGGTGCCGGCCATGATGAAGGAGTTCGGCTATCGTAACGTGATGCAGGTTCCCCGCATCACCAAGATCGCAGTCAACATCGGCCTGGGCGAGGCCCTGCAGAACAGCAAGGCCCTGGAGGCGGCGTCCAACGACCTGGCCGTCATGACCGGCCAGCGACCGGTCATCACCAAGGCCCGGCGCTCCATCGCCACCTTCAAGCTGCGCGAGGGGATGCCCATCGGCGCCAAGGTGACCCTGCGGGGGGATCGCATGTGGGACTTCCTGGACCGGTTGATCAACATCGTCCTGCCCCGCCAGCGGGATTTTCAGGGCGTCTCCCCCGACTCTTTTGACGGCCGGGGCAACTACAGCATCGGCCTGCGGGAGCAGCTGGTCTTCCCGGAGATCGACTACGATCAGATCGACAAGGTGCGTGGCCTGGAGGTGACCATTGTCACCACTGCCGAGACCGATGAAGAGGCCCGCCGCCTGCTGGCCTTGATGGACATGCCCTTCAAGCGTTCCTAAGCGCCAGACCGGCCGGTTGCGGCCCATTTGGTCGCAACTCGTCTATGGCGTGGTGCTTGTGACTTGAGACCGTTGGCGTGAGACCCTGGTGCCGGTGCGCGAATCCTGGCGCCAACCAGAACAGTCGGAGAGGATTACCGTGGCGAAGAAGTCCATGATTGCTCGTGAGAAGAAGCGCAAGTACGCCGTCCGGGTGCGCAACCGCTGCAAGATGTGTGGCCGGCCCCGGGGCTACATGCGCCGCTTTGGCCTGTGCCGGATCTGCTTCCGACATGAGGCCCTCAAGGGCAACCTGCCGGGCGTCGTCAAGTCCAGCTGGTAAGGTTTGCCCTGTAGGACGATCGGCCCACTGCTTTTGATACTGCTTTTGATGTGGTGGTTTTGATGTGATGGTTTTGATGTGATGGTTTTGATGTGGTGGCCGATCCACGTTTCAGGTTGCTAACTACAATTTTCTGCAGGATACCTGCCGTTTGTGCGACTGCAATTTGGGGCTTGTATAGTTCCAACCTGTGGTTGCGGCTTTTCCCAGGCTCCTGGCCGTCGGGAAAAGACAAATTGCAGGAGATTGCAAGAGTAGCCGAAGGAGATAGAAATGGTTACCGATCCTATTGCGGATATGCTGACTCGCATCCGCAACGCCTGCATGGTGCAACACCGGCAGGTGGCTATGCCTGCCTCCAAGCTCAAGATCGGCATCGCCCGTATCTTGAAGGAGGAAGGCTTTATCGAAGACTACACCGTGACCGGGGACAGCCCCCAGCCCAATCTGGTGCTGACCTTGAAGTACACGGGGCGCGGCGCGCCGGTGATCAACGGCCTGGAACGGGTCAGCAAGCCCGGTCGCCGGGTCTACACCGGTTATCGGGAGATCCCCTGGGTCCGGAGTGGCCTGGGCATCAACATCATCTCTACGCCCAAGGGGTTGCTGACGGGGCGCCAGGCCCGGCGCGAGAAGGTCGGCGGCGAGATTCTCTGTAACATCTGGTGAAAAAGGATCCCTTTCCAGGGACGGCCTCTATGCCCGGCCTGGAAACGTGATTCGTGTCAGGAGGGTATCATGTCACGCATAGGACGCAAGCCGATTCCGGTACCGGCCAACGTCACCGTCAAAGTGGAAAAGGGAAACCGGGTGACGGTGACTGGGCCCAAGGGGACGCTCGAGGCGCAGCTCAGCCCCGCCATGGAGATCGTCCAGGAAGACGGCCAGATCATTGTGAAGCGCCCCAGCGATTCCCGCCACCACCGGGCCCAACATGGCCTGACCCGTTCTTTGCTGAACAACATGGTGGTGGGCGTGACCCAGGGCTTCTCCAAGAAACTGGAGATCCACGGCGTCGGCTATCGAGCTGAAAAGCAGGGCGACAACCTGGTCTTGCAGGTGGGTAAAAGCCATCCGGTGATCTTCCGCCCGCCGACCAAGGACATCACCTTCGAAGTGGACCGGGATGGCCGCTCGCTGGTCGTCTCGGGGATTGACAAGTGCGCGGTGGGTGAGCTGGCTGCCGTGATCCGCAAGACCCGCCCCCCGGAGCCCTACAAGGGCAAGGGGATCCGCTACGAAGGCGAGTATGTGCGGATGAAGGCGGGCAAGGCCGGCAAGGCGAGCCGCTAAAAAGCATCCTCATCTCCTGGCGGGCGCCATCCAGCGCCCTCGGGAGCGGTGAGTGAACGGCAACAGGAGCAGAAAGAAAGATGGCCAAGGAAAATCGTGCACAGGCGCGCAAACGTCGCCACCGCCGTGTTCGGCGCAAGGTCTTTGGGACCCCTGAGCGCCCGCGGCTGAACGTCTATCGCAGCCTGTATCAAATCTACGCCCAGATCATCGACGACACCACCGGGACGACCCTGGTTTCCGCCTCCACCCTGGACCGGGCGCTGCGCAGCGAGCTGGCTTCCCTGGATCCCCAATCCAGGGCCCGTGCTGTGGGGCGGGCCCTGGCGGAGCGAGCCCGGGCCAAGGGAATTGAAAAGGTCGTCTTCGACCGAGGCGGCTATCCCTACCACGGCCGTGTCAAGGCCCTGGCCGAGGGGAGCCGGGAAGGTGGACTCGTTTTCTGAGTTTGTTGGGAGAAAAACATGGCACGTGGAGATCGACGGGATAATCGACGGGAAAGACGGAAGGACCGGGAACGGGAGGAGCGCGAAGAGCTAGACGAGCGCGTCGTCCATATCGCCCGCACGGCCAAGGTGGTCAAAGGAGGGCGACGCTTTGCCTTCCGGGCCGTGGTTGTGGTCGGGGATCAGAAGGGCCGCGTCGGCGTGGGCGTTGGGAAAGCCCGAGAAGTGCCCGATGCCATTCGCAAGGCCTCGGAGCGGGCCCGCAAGAGCATGGCCCAGATTCCGCTGCTGGGGACCACCATTCCCCATGCCATTGAGGCCAACTTCGGCGCTGGCAAAGTCCTGCTGAAGCCGGCCAGCCCCGGCACCGGCGTGATCGCCGGCGGCGGTGTCCGCGCGGTGGTGGAAGCCTGCGGCATCAAGGATCTGCTGAGCAAGTCCCTGGGGAGTGACAACATCCTCAACGTGGTGCAGGCCACCTTCGCCGCCCTGAAGCAGCTCCAGGACTTCCGCGTCGAGGCGGAGCGGCGGGGTGTCGATCCTCGCCACCTGGCGCCCTTCTGGTACAAGGAGGAGATGCATGGCTGAGTCCAAAACCCTGCAGATCACCCTGGTGAAGAGCCCCATCGGCTACAGCAAGCGCCAGAAGGCGACGGTGGAAGCGTTGGGGCTGCGCAAATTGCATCAGACGGTGGAGAAGGAAGACACCCCTGTCATCCGGGGGATGATCAACAAGGTCTCCCACCTGGTGGTGGTCGAAGAGGCCTGAGACCGGACCGGGACGCCCTCCGGCGGGCGAGGCCCGAAATGGCGTGTAGAGAGCCCGCCAAGCCCGAGGACGTCGCCGAATTTATAAAGGATAGAAGACCATGAAACTACATGACCTGCGTCCTGCAGAAGGTGCCAAGAAAAAGCGCAAGCGAGTAGGTCGTGGTACTGGTTCCGGTCGTGGGAAAACCAGTACGCGCGGCACCAAGGGCCAAAACGCCCGCAGCGGCGGTGGGGTCCGCCCGACTTTTGAGGGTGGCCAGCTTCCCCTGGTGAAACGCCTGCCCAAGCTGCGGGGTTTCAACAACCGCTTCAAGGTGCACTATGCGGCCATCAACGTGGATGTGCTGGACCGGCTGTTTGAGGCCAACGACCAGGTTTCGCCCGACAGCCTGGCCGATCGGGGGCTGATCGATCGGGGCGATCCCATCGTCATCTTGGGGCGAGGGGAGATCGGCAAGCCGGTACATGTGAAGGCCCACCGGGTCAGTGAAAGCGCCCGCCAAAAGATCGAGGCCGCGGGCGGCTCCATCGAGCTGTTGCCCGTCTTCGTCAACAAAAATCTGCCCCGTTCCTGAGACGGATGCGTTACGTCGGTCTGTCCGATTGTTGCCGTATTGCCTGTCACCCCGGTGGGTGGCCCGCCGTCCCGGCCCCAGGCCGGAGCGACCTGAGCCGCCCATCGGGAAGTGATGGGCCGTGCTGGATTATCAAGGGGGAAGATCTTTATGCTTGAGGCTGTACGTAATGCATTCCGTTTGCCGGATCTGCGCCACAAGCTCCTGGTCACCATCGGCATTCTGATCCTCTACCGGTTTGCCGCCAACATTCCGTTGCCTGGCGTAGACCGGGATGCCCTGGCCCAGTTGTTCCGGGGCGACGATCAGAATATGCTCCTCAGCCTCCTGAACTTTTTCAGCGGTGGCGGCCTGGCCCAGATGGGCGTCATGGCGTTGGGGGTCTATCCCTACATCACCGCGTCCATCATCATGCAGCTGCTGACGCCCATTGTGCCCGCATTGGAAGAGCTCAGCAAGGAGGGGGAGCAGGGGCGCATGCGGATCAACCAGTACACCTACTGGATGACCGTGCCCCTGGCTGTCTTGCAGGCCATTGCCCAGGGGACGCTGCTCAGCCGCCCGGTGGGTGGCGGCCTGGTGATCCTGCCCAACTGGGGCTTCACCGGGGACGCACTCCTGCCCTCGCTGACCATCATCTTCGGCATGACCGCCGGCACCATGTTTGGCGTCTGGCTGGGGCAGCTGATCACGGAGCAGGGCATCGGGAACGGCGTCTCCCTGATCATCTTTGCCGGGATCCTCTCATCGGTGCCGTTCCAGATCCGCCAGCTTTCCCAGCAGCCGGTGCTCCTGGTCATCTTCGTCATCATCACCGTCCTGACCGTGGCCCTGATCGTCTGGGTGCAGGAAGGACAACGGCGCATCCCGGTTCAATACGGGAAACGGGTCCGTACCATGCGGGGGAATCGCATGATGATGGTGGGCGGACAGAGCACCCACGTGCCCCTGCGGGTGAACACTGCAGGCATGATCCCCCTGATCTTCGCCCAGAGCCTGCTCATCCTCCCCAGCACGGTGGCCAGCTACTTTGTGGCGCGGCCGGACTGGCTGGGCAGCGTGGCCCTCTGGGTGAGTAACGCCATGAGCCCCACCAACTTCCTGTACTGGCTGCTCTACTTCCTGTTTACCGTGGCGTTCACCTATTTCTACACCGACGTCATGTTCCGGCAGCAGAATCTGCCGGAGACCCTCCAGAAGCAGGGCGGCTTCATCCCTGGCATCCGGCCCGGGCCCCGTACAGAGGCCTACCTCAACGGCGTCCTTTCCCGGATCACCCTGGTGGGGGCCCTCTTTCTGGGCTTCATCGCCATCCTGCCCTACCTGGTGGGTGTGGCCGCGGACAGCATCTTTGGCGGCGCCGGCGTATTGACCGGCTACCAGTCGCTCATCATCAGCAGCGCAGGCCTGCTGATCGTGGTCGGTGTGGTGCTGGACACCATGAAGCAGATCGAAGCTCAGTTGCTCATGCGTAACTACGAGGGCTTCATCCGCTGAGCCGTCCATCTGGCCGGCCAGAGACGGATGGTTCGCACGACTCAATCGCTCCTGGGCCTTCGGGCCCGGGAGCACTCCCGGCACCGGTGTGGGCTAGTAAATCCCGACAGAAATTCGCCGATGGTTTCTACCAGAGGGAGCGCGCCCAGAGGGCGCCCGGAATTTCTGCCGTGGTATTTACGCCAGGCTATACTAGAGCTCGGCGCCGGTGTAGGGACCAGCAGGACTTTGAGGAAGGATCATGAACGATCAACGGCGCATGTATCTGGTGTTGCTCGGTGTGCCGGGCGCCGGTAAAGGCACACAGGCGAGGTTGTTGTCGGAGAAACTGCAGATTCCTCAGATTTCCACGGGGGATCTGTTTCGCTATAACCTGAGCCACGAGACGGAACTGGGGCTGTTGGCCAAACAGTACATGGATCGGGGCGATCTGGTACCGGATGAAGTGACCATCCAGATGGTGGCAGAGCGGATCCGCCAGGAGGATTGTGCCCGGGGCGCCATTTTCGATGGTTTTCCCCGCAACCTGAACCAGGCGACGGCCCTGGATCAGATGACCGCTCCCCATGGCGGCATCTCCCTGGCCCCCCTGATCCACCTGGAGGATGAGGAGGCCATGCGCCGCATCACAGGGCGCCGGGTCTGCCGACAGTGTGGCGCGGTCTATCACGTGGAATTCAATCCGCCGGCCCGGGAAGGCATCTGCGACATCGACGGCGGTGAACTCTACCAGCGGGACGACGACAAGCCCGAGACGGTACGGAACCGGCTGTATGTCTACTACAAGCAGACGGCGCCCCTTATCGGTTACTACTTTGCCAAGTCCCTGCTGGTGGAGATCGATGGCTCTCGGCCCATTGAAGAGGTCAACCGGGAGCTCCTGTCCGTGTTGCCCCAGGATGTGTTGGAGTCGTGAATTCCGGCCGAACTTGGCCGATGGTTTCCATCCTGGAGAATGCTCCGGGAGGCGAGTCCGGCTTTCCTGTATGACCTCCCCGGTGGGGACATGCAGGCCGGGACGCGCGGAGGATGGTACGGGTGACCCATGTTTAGACGGGGTAGTCGAAAGTTTTTACGACGGAAGTTGAATCAACCGGTGCAACAGCGGAAAATGCCCATCCTGAAGAGCCCGCGAGAGATCCAGATCATGCGGGAAGCCGGGCGGATTGTGGCCCGGGTCCACGCCGCCATGCGGGAAGCGGTGCGTCCTGGCATCAGCACCTGGGAGCTGGACCAGATCGCGGTGGAGGTCATGCAAAAATATAACGCGACCTCGGCCTTTCTGGGCTATCGGGGATACCCGGCCCACATCTGTACCAGCATCAACGAGGAGCTGGTCCATGGCATCCCCAGCAAGGAGCGAGTGCTGCGGGCCGGGGATATCATCAGCATCGATGTGGGCGTCCGCTACCGGGGCTTCATCGGAGACAGCGCCTGGACCTACGCCGTAGGGGAGGTCAGCCAGGAGGCCCAGCAGTTGATGGCGGTGACCGAAGCCTGTCTCTACGCCGGGATCGAGCAGGCCCGGGTCGGCAATCGCATCGTAGACATCAGCCGCAGCATCCAGTGGTACGTGGAGGAACATGGCTTCCACGTGGTGCGGGAATACACCGGCCACGGCGTCGGACGGCAGATGCACGAGCCGCCCCAGGTCCTCAACTACGTCTCGAACGACGTGGATGGCAACTATGTCATCCAGCCTGGCCTGGTGATCGCCATCGAACCTATGGTCCAGCAAGGAACCTGGCAAACCCGCACCCTGAGCGACAACTGGACGGTGGTCAGCGCGGACGGTAGCCTGGCCGCCCACTACGAGCATACGGTTGCTATTACCCACAATGGGCCAGAAATTTTGACTCTGCCCTGACCTTATGTTAGACTGACTAAGTTGTGCCGAAAAGATTTCGGGAAGGGGATTCCTATCATGAAAGTCCGACCCTCCGTCAAGAAAATATGCGAGAATTGCAAAATCGTGCGGCGGCGTGGCGTTATTTACGTGATCTGTAGCAACCCGAAGCATAAGCAGCGACAAGGGTAAGAGCTAAGAGCAGGGGTAAGAGAAGGAGAGAGCGTCATGGCACGTATTGCCGGTGTGGATATCCCCCGGGATAAGCGGGTCGAGGTCGCCCTGACTTACATTTATGGGATTGGCCGGACCACCAGCAAAGAGATCTTGAAAGCAACCCAGATCGACCCCAATATTCGGGTAAAAGATCTGGATGAAAATCAGTTGGCCCGCCTGCGGGAATACATCGATCGCAACTACCAGGTGGAAGGTGACCTCCGGCGTGAGGTCAACATGAACATCAAGCGCCTGATGGAGATCGGCTGTTACCGGGGGCTGCGCCATCGCCGGAACCTGCCCGTCCGGGGTCAGCGCACCCGGACCAACGCCCGCACCCGGCGGGGTGCCCGCAAGACGGTGGCCGGCAAGAAGCGTGCCCGCAAGTAGTGTGCCCGGCCTGGGCTTGCCCCACAGCCCAGGCTTACATTGCACTTTGCGTAGCGGTCCTATCGTGATGCGCGCTTGCGCCGTGTGAATATCAGCAAAGGTTCAACGAGGAGTAACCATGGCCCGACCACAGCGAAGACGGGATCGGCGTTCCAGCCGACGGGAACGGAAAAATGTGCCCCATGGGCAGGTGCACATCCATGCGTCTTTCAATAATACGATCATAACCATTACGGACCTGGAGGGGAATACCCTCTGCTGGGCCAGCAGCGGCAGCAGCGGCTTCAAAGGGAGCCGCAAGTCTACGCCCTTCGCGGCTCAGCTGGCTGCCCAGAACGCAGCCAACACGGCCAAAAATGATTTTAATCTGCGTGAAGTCGATGTCTTTGTCAAGGGGCCGGGGCCTGGCCGGGAGAGCTCCATTCGCTCGCTGCAGGCGGCCGGGTTGACCGTGCTCTCCATCACCGACGTCACGCCGATTCCGCATAACGGTTGCCGCCCGCCCAAGAAGCGACGGGTCTAAGACGGGACGTTGGCGACCGTCCAACTGCCCCTGCCGACGGCTGCAGGAACCCATTCTGGGCTCAGGCTGCAGGCACGCCGGGGAGGGGCGGTGTGCGCGGTAGGGGATCGTTCCTATCTGTGACGGAGCAATCACTTCCGGAGGAAAGATGGCGAATTATACGGATGCAGTATGTAAATTGTGTCGGCGCGAGGGCCAGAAGCTCTTCTTAAAAGGCGAGCGCTGTCTGAGCCCCAAGTGCGCGATTGAGCGCCGACCCTACCCGCCGGGTGAGCATGGCAAGAAGGCCACCTTCCGGCGGAAAGTTTCAGATTACGGCATGCAGCTGCGGGAAAAGCAGAAGGCCCGACGCATCTATGGCGTCATGGAAAAGCAGTTCCGACGCTATTTCCGCGAGGCGTCTCGCCGCAAAGGGCTGACCGGCGCGACCTTGCTGACCATTCTGGAAAGTCGTTTGGATAATGTGGTCTACCGGCTCGGCTTTGCCGATAGCCGTTCCCAGGCGCGGCAGTTGGTGCGTCACGGCCATTTCGAAGTCAATGGCCGCAAGACCGACATCCCTTCCTACCTGGTTTCTGTTGGCGACGTCATCTCCGTGCGTGCCAATAGCCAGAACAACGCCTACTTTAAAGAACGGGCCCAGATTATCCAGAACGGCGCCAAAGTCCCTGCGTGGTTGAGCCTGAACCCGATGACGTTGAGCGGTTCCGTCGTCGGCGAGCCCAGCCGAGAGGATATCGAGATTCCTCTCAACGAGCAGCTCATTGTCGAATATTACAGCCGCTAGTCAGAACCCCGGCAGTACGTGGTCGGCTGCTCCCAGGGGGTGGGCCGTCGAACGGCTGCCGTGGTCTTTGCGCCGGGCTGTACAAAGCTCTGGCCTTGTCCCCGCCTTGTCCGGGTTGGGCCGCGGCCTGGGCAAAGGGGTGTACCTTCAGGCCAGTCGCCAGATCCAGTCGCCCAACCAGGCGGGTGGAATCGTTCGATTTGGGGCCGGCTTTGCGTGTGCTGAACAGTAGGGAGGGTTGCCGTTGCTAAACATGGTTTTACCAAAAATCGAAGTTGAGGCGAGTTCGCGGAACTACGGTCACTTCGTGATCAGTCCGCTGGAGAGCGGCTACGGGATTACATTAGGCAACGCCTTGCGACGTGTGTTGTTGTCCAGCCTGCCCGGCGCGGCGGTGACGTCGATCCGGGTCAGTGGGATTCACCACGAATTCTCGGCCATCCCGCATGTGCGGGAGGACATGACTCGTCTGATCTTAAACATCAAACAGATTCGTCTGCGCTGCCACAGCGAAGAGCCCGTGCGGATCCACGTGGAAGTGACCCACGAAGGTCCGGTTACCGCAGGCGATCTGGTCTGCCCACCAGAGGTGGAGGTCGTCAATCCAGACCTCTATCTGCTGACGGCGGATTCCAATGACGTAGACCTGGATATCGAAATGGTGGTGAGCGTGGGCCGGGGCTACAGCCCCGCCGAGGAACGGGGCCGCCTCCCCCTGGGCGAGATCCCCGTGGACGCGCTCTTCAGCCCGGTTAAGAAGGCGGCCTATCGGGTGGAGCGGACCCGCATCGGGCAGCAGACCGACTACGACCGCCTGAACATGGAGATCTGGACCGATGGCACCATCTCGCCTGAGGACGCCCTGCGCCAGGCCGCCGATATCCTGGTCCAGCACCTCACCTTGTTGGCAGGGGCCGAAAAGGTAGAGGTGGAACAGCCCGTTGAGGAAGAAGAAGGCATTCCGGTCGGCATCTACGAGACGCCCATCGAAGAGCTGGAACTGACCGTGCGGGCCTACAACTGCCTCAAACGGGCCGGGATCACCAAGGTCGGCGAGATCCTCAAGCGCATGGAAAAAGGCGAAGAGGAGATGCTGGCCATCCGCAACTTTGGCAAGAAGTCCTTGGACGAGCTGGTGGAACGCCTGCGAGAGAAGAACTATCTCAACGTGCCCGGTGTGGACCTGAGCGCCTTCTTCGGCGACGGCTACCGCAACGAGGCCGCGGGCGAATCGGACGGATCGGATGACGAGGCGGATGATGCCTCGGACGACGAAGTGGCCACGGATGAGGTGAATGAGGCGAGCGGGGCCTGAGTCCTCCGCTCTGGATTCCTGGCGCAACCCGACAGAAATGGCCCGGCCCTGATGCGGGGCCCGGTGTACCTTGCCGATTTCTGTCGGGCTTCTGCGCCGGTGCCATACGAACACCGTCAGGCCTGTGATTCATATAGGCTGAGGATGAGAGAAAAATGCGACATCGAGTAGCAGGACGAATTCTCGGCCGCGATAGCGGCCACCGCAAAGCGCTCTTTCGCAACCTGATTCGAGAGCTCTACATTCATGAGCGGATCGTGACCACAGAGGCCAAAGCCCGGGCCATCCGCGCCGATGCGGAAAAGCTGATCACCAAGGCCAAGCGGGGCCTGGCCGAGGGCGGCAACCGGGTCCACGCCCAACGTCAGGTGGTGGCCTATCTCAACGACAAGGGGGTGGCCACCAAGCTCTTCAACGAGCTGGCCCCCCGCTATCAGAACCGCAACGGCGGCTATACCCGCATCATCAAACTGGGCAAGCGCCAGGGCGACGCTGCGGATATGGCCATCATCGAGCTGGTGGAAGCGGCGGAATAGGGCTGCATCCCCAGGGCGGCAAGGGTAGCACAGGTAGTGGTCGACGCCATTCCAACCCTGTACGCCTGTGCCCTGGTGGCGTATGACGGCACGGCCTACCACGGCTTCCAGTACCAGGTGGGCGTGCCCACCATCCAGGGAACGTTGGAGGAGGCCCTGCAGCGCTTCGCCGAACCGGTGAGCCGGGTGGTCGGCGCCGGCCGCACCGATGCTGGCGTCCATGCCAGCGGCCAGGTGGTGGCGGTTCGGGTGCGCTGGCGCCATAGCCTGGAAAGCTTGTTGCAGGCCTGGAATGCCCATCTGCCGGCGGATATCAGCGTGCGTGGATTGGTCCAGGTGCCCGAGGGGTTTCATCCTCGCTTCAGCGCCGTTGCCCGGACCTACCGGTACTGGGTCTACGTGGATGGAACACCGGCCACCCTGCCCCGGCCTCGTCGGTCGCCGCTGACCGACCGCTATGCCCTGTTTGAGCCGCGGCCATTGGATGTGGATCGTATGAATCAGGCCGCGGCACTGTTGCGGGGGCAGCACGATTTCGCCACCTTTGGCCAGCCAACCCAGGGGGACAGCACGGTGCGCCGGGTGGACCAGGCCGAGTGGCAGGTGGTGGAGACCAACTTGACGCCGCTGGACCCCTTTCCCGGGCAGCACCTGGTCTTTACGGTCACCGCCAATGGCTTCCTGCGGCAGATGGTCCGAGCCCTGGTGGGCGCCCTGTTGGAGGTGGGCCGGGGCCGTTGGAGCCTGGAGATGTTGGAGTCCGCCCTCCAGGCCCGGGACCGCAGCCAGGCACCGCCGCCCGCATCGCCGGCCGGCCTGGTCCTGGAGCGAGTGCACTATCCGCCCGGGTTAGCTCCTTTTGATGGAGGGGACGGCAGCGTACCCGGAGGGGCCCGGCCGGCATAAAGCATGGCCCCACGGCATCGATGTCATGTGGGATGTCATGTCGAGTGCCATGAACATCGATGCCATGAAGATCGGTGTGGTGGAGATTCCGGTGTGGTGAAGATTCGACTGGTTGATTAACGGGTTGATTAGAGGAGTAGATCGCGTGAAGACATACAGCCCAAGCGCCGAAGAGGCCAAAAGCAGCCGTGAGTGGTGGGTGGTGGATGCCACGGGCAAGACCTTGGGGCGTCTGGCGTCAGAGATTGCAAAAGTTTTGCGAGGCAAACACAAGCCGACCTATAGCCCCCATGTGGACGGTGGCGATTTTGTGATCGTCATCAACTGCGAAAAAATCGTGGTAACGGGCAATAAACTGGACACCGTGCGCTACTATCGCCATTCTCGCTATCCCGGCGGCTTGAAGAGCCGGACCATGCGGGAACAGCTTCAGCGCTTCCCAGAGCGGGTGCTTTACGCCGCGGTCAAGGGCATGATGCCCAAGACGCGCCTGGGACGGGCCCAGATGAAGAAGCTGCGCATCTATGCCGGCAGTGAGCATCCCCACGCGGCCCAGCAGCCGAAAGTCCTGGAAATCTAGGGCCTGTTGAACAGCTTGGCCAGCAGAGCGAGCAGGAGGAGAAGGTATGGCTCAATATATTGAGGCAGTCGGTCGCCGCAAGACCGCTACGGCACGGGTGCGGCTCTATCCCGGCAACGGTGAAATTGTGGTTAACGAAAAGCCGTTGGAAGAGTACTTTGGTCGGGCCCTGGATCGCATGATCCTGCGCCAGCCCCTGGCCCTGACCGGCACCGAGAACGCCTACAACATCAGCGTACGGGTGCGGGGCGGCGGTGAATCCGGCCAGGCCAATGCAGTGCGCCATGGTATTGCCCGGGCCCTGGTGGAGGCCGACCCCAACATGCGGCCTGTGCTCAAAGCGGCGGGTTTTCTCACCCGGGATGCCCGGGCCAAGGAACGCAAGAAGCCCGGCCTCAAGCGAGCCCGTAAGGCGCCGCAGTACACCAAGCGCTAGAAAATCCCGGCAGCAATTTATTGTAGGTCCGGCCTCCTGGCCGGACAGGGGCGCCTGCATTCCCGGTGCCCCTATCACGCAGGGATGCGTGGCCTATGGGGGCCTTTGCTTGGGTGCATCACGTACCCTGTCAAAATCCCTGGTGTTGACGCCGGGCTGTACTGGAAACCAGCCTCCAAGGGCTGGCTGCCCCCGGGCAGTCGCCCCTTGGAGGTTTTCCATTGGCCTAAGGATCCAAAGGAGGAGGTGATGCGAGCCATCCGAGCCGGCATCCTGTTTGTGCCCGAGATTGATGACCAGGCCAGCCAGGCCGTGCGCGCCCTGCTCCATCAGGCCGTTCCCCATCTGTTTATCGTGGCGGAGACCAGCGCGGCCAACCAGCGGTACTGGCTGGAAGATTTACTGCAGCGCTGGTGCGATGAAGAGGAGATGGACCTGATCCTGACCATCGGCGGGACCCTGCCGGCGCCGGGCCCCAGCAGCCGGGAAGTGGTGCCCGATGCAACCGCTGCGGTGCTGGAGCGGGATCTGCCCGGCCTGGCCGAGGCCATGCGCGCCCATGCGGCCCCAGACGTACCGCTGGCATGGCTTCATCGGGGCAGGGTTGGCATCCGCGGGCGAACCCTGATCCTCAATCTGCCCGGTGGGGCAGGAGCAGCCGCCCGCTGCCTGGAAGGAGTGGCCAAGCTGCTGGCGCCTACCCTGGACTATCTGTGGGACGAGTCCCCTGCGCCTCGCCTGCCATCCTCTTCCGCTGATGTTCCCACCTCCGCCCGCCGGAAAGGGCGGGCAGACCGCCAATCCTCGGGTCTGGACCCCGCCGAGTTCGCCGCCTTCCTGAAGCGCTCTGGGCGGAAGGACGACGACCCGGCTGGGTGATGGCCGCGTGACGTACATGGCGAAGGGCGGGGAGAGAGCCCGCCCCCTGCCCGCATCACGTGCCGACTTCAGCTAACGGCCAACAGCTCTTTGCGCCGCTGGGCAATGGCATCCAGCAACTCGTTGTAGGAGTCCGCGAATTTCTGCACGCCCTCCCGTTCCAGCTCTTCAGTGACTTCCTGAAAATCAATCCCCAGTCGGGCCAGCTCGGCCATGGTAGCTTCGGCCTGGTCCAGGTCCTGATCCACTGTGCGGGCCACCCGGCCGTGATCGCGTAGGGCGTCCAGGGTCTTGGGGGGCATGGTGTTCACCGTGTGGGGACCGATGAGGGGCTCCACGTAGAGCAGGTCCGGATAGGCCGGGTTTTTGGTGCTGGTGCTGGCCCAGAGGGGGCGCTGTACCTGAGCGCCGGCGGCGACCAGTTTCTCCCAACGTTCTCCCTGGAATTCCTGCTGGAAGTCCCGGTAGGCCAGCTTGGCGTTGGCCACGGCTGCCTTGCCCATCCACCCCCGGATGGACTCAGCACGATCCGGGTGGGCCTTGGCCAGGGCTTCCAGGCGAGCGTCCACGTTGGTGTCCACCCGGCTGACGAAGAAGCTGGCCACCGAAGCCACGTGGTCGATGGGATGTCCGGCGGCCAGGCGCTCCTCCAGCCCCTGCAGGAAGGCCTGGCGCACGGCTGCGTATCGTTCCCGGCTGAAGATGAGCGTGACGTTGATGTTGAGGCCGGCCGCGATGAGCTGGCGGATGGCGTCGATGCCTGCCTGGGTGGCCGGCACTTTCACCATGACGTTGGGGCGATCCACCTGGGCGAAGAGCCGTTTGGCCTCCTGGACCGTTCCCTGGGTGTCGTAGGCCAGATCCGGCGCCACTTCGATGCTGACGTAGCCATCCCGGCGTTGGGCGCTTTCGTAGACCGGCCGCAGGATGTCGGCGGCCGCCTGGATGTCGGCGATGGCCAATGTTTCGAAGATGGCCTTTTCATCCTGCTCCACCCGCACCAGTGCGGCCAATTCATCCTGATAGGCGTCGCTCTGGGAGATGGCTTGTTGGAAGATGGTCGGGTTGGAAGTGACGCCGGTCACCCCTTCCTCCACCAGGCGGGCCAGCTCGCCGGATTGAACCATCCCACGCTCGATGTAATCCAGCCAGACACTTTGGCCGTGTTGTTGAAGCTCTCTCAGAATGGACATGGGTTTCTCCTTTCCTGTCATGTGGCACATCTGCGGCCCCCGCCCTGCTGGGCGTGGTGCCTGGGGAACGATGCTGCTGAGTTGATTATAGACCCGTTGGCGCCGATGGAAAAGTAAGTGTTGTCCCTCCCACCTGGAGAATCTCGATAGAAATTTGCCGAAGATTCCCATCAGCGGTCGTGCCGCCGCATTTCTGCTGTGGTATTTATGCCGAACTGTACGAGGCTCCGGTTTGACAAAAATTTCTTTCCCGTTTACTATATTTTTCGTAGTGGAACTTACCGTGTCTTGAGCTGATATGGGATAAAACAAACAGCATCGACCGGCGGAGCCAGGCCTGTCCTCTCGCCGAAGAGGCGCAGCGGATACTGGAAACTCCCGACGTCAAACGCCGTGAAATCCGTGCTTTTGGCTGGGGGAGGTCGCGTGATAGGTTTTCGCCGGGAAATAGACACCAGCCGATGCAAGGCTGGCCGATTTATCAGTCACTGTGTGAAGGAGATGACGAATGAGCAGTCCGGTTGAGGTCACAGACAGCACCTTTGAAGAGATGGTCATCAAGGCCCAGCAGCCCGTGCTGGTGGACTTTTGGGCAGAGTGGTGCGGCCCTTGCAAGATGATTGCACCGGTCCTGGAAGATCTGGCCAAGGAGCTGGAAGGCAAGCTCACCATCGGCAAGCTGGACGTGGATGAAAATCAGAGCACGGCCATGGCCTATGGGGTCTTCAGCATCCCCACCCTTCTCCTCTTCAAGGACGGCGAACCGGTGGAGCGCATCGTCGGCTTTCAGCCGAAGCCGCAGCTCCTCAGCCGCCTGGAGCCCCACCTGGGCTGAGTGCCTGTCCTCGCCGGACAGGTTCCCAAGGGGATAGCAGGGCGCCCGTACGGGCGCCCTGTTTGATTTGGGACGCCTGGGCTTCGTAGAGGGCGCCCCATGCTCTAGATCCGGTCTCCTGGCCAGTCAGGAGGCGTGACCTGCGCCCACCGGGATTTCCTTGGGCGGCGGCCGTGGCTTCGACAGGGGTTTGTGGTGTCCGATGGCCCCTGGTATAATCACCCCAGGCCCGACCATTGTAATCACCCATCCATTTTTCAGCGGAGAATCGATCCCATGAGCGAGCTGACCAAGATCGTGCTCTCTGAGCGCGACATGCCCACCCATTGGTACAACCTGAACGCCGACCTGGGTGCTGCCGGCGTGGAATTGCCGCCTCCCCTGCACCCAGGCACCGGCCAACCCCTGGGCCCGGACGACCTGGCCCCGCTCTTTCCCATGGCCCTCATCGCCCAGGAAGTCAGCACCGAGCGCTACATCGAAATTCCCGAGGAGGTGCAGGAGATCTACAAACTCTGGCGGCCGACGCCCCTCTACCGGGCCCGCCGCTGGGAAAAGGCGCTGGACACGCCGGCCCGCATCTACTACAAATATGAAGGCGTCAGTCCGGCCGGGAGCCACAAGCCCAATACGGCCGTCCCCCAGGCATACTATAACATGAAAGAGGGGGTCAAGCGTCTGACCACCGAAACCGGTGCCGGCCAGTGGGGCAGCGCCCTCAGCTTCGCCTGCCAGATGTTCGGCATCGAGTGCAAGGTTTACATGGTCAAGATCAGCTACGAACAGAAACCCTACCGCAAGATCTTGATGCAGACCTGGGGAGCCACGGTGGTCCCCAGCCCCAGCGACCAGACCAACGCCGGGCGGGCCATCCTGGCCGCGGATCCCAACAGCACCGGCAGCCTGGGTATCGCCATTTCCGAGGCGGTGGAAGAGGCTGCCACCCGGGATGATACCAAGTATGCCCTGGGCAGCGTCCTCAACCACGTCCTGCTACACCAGACAGTCATCGGCCAGGAGGTCATCAAGCAGTTGGAGGTGGCCGGGGCCGACTGGCCAGACGTGGTGGTGGCCTGCACCGGCGGCGGCAGCAACTTCGGCGGCTTTGCCTTCCCCTTCCTGCGGGAAAACATCACCGCCGGCAAGCAGACCCGCATTGTGGCCGTGGAGCCGGCCGCTGCCCCCAGCCTGACCCGGGGCGTCTACGCCTACGACTTCGGCGATACCGCCTCCCTTACCCCCTTGATCAAGATGCACACCCTGGGGCACGACTTTGTGCCCGCGCCCATCCACGCCGGCGGCCTCCGCTATCACGGCATGAGTGCTCAGGTGAGCGCCCTCAAAGAGGCCGGCCTGATCGAGGCGGTCAACGTCCGCCAGCGGGCCATCTTCGAGGCGGCCTTGAGCTTCACCCGGGCGGAGGGGATTCTGCCCGCGCCGGAGCCCTCCCATGCCATCTGGGGCGCCATGCAGGAGGCCCTGGCCTGCAAGGAAAGCGGCCAGGCGAAGACCATTGTCTTCAACCTCTGCGGCCACGGCCACTTCGATCTCTCCTCCTATGACGCCTTCCTGAACGGCCGGTTGGAGGATTACGATTACCCCGAAGAGGCGATCCAGGAGAGCCTGAAGCGTTTGCCCCAGCTCTCCGGGTGACCAGCCGGCGCTACAACGGCTGGCGTCCCACGAGGAGCAGGGTCAAGGAGAGGCCGGCCAGGATCAGAAGATCCAGCAGGGTCACAAAGAGGAAGGCACTGCTCAGGCTTTGGAGGGGCGGCCCCAGCCACGTCATGAGCTGGGGCAGGGAAGGCAGGGGAAGTTGAAGGATGATGTACATCCCCACGGCCAGGGCGGCGTAGAGCAGCACCGGTTTCAGGGGCTCCCGGTCGCTGCTGCTGGGCATCATGGCGTTGGCCACGGCGAAGAGCAGGTAGGCCCACAGCAGCCCATCGGGCTGGCCGAGGGAGGCTGTGAACGCCTGGACCGTGGCCAGCCAGTCGCCCTGGGCCAGGGCGGTGCCCAGCCGCGCCGCGTTGAAGATTTGGTGGCTGATCAGGGCCACTGCCAGCGAGCCTACCACCAGGGGGGCGATCCCCACCAGGCTGTCGGCCAGGGCGCCGCCGCTCTGGACGCTGACACTTCCCAGGCCGATCTGTTGCCCCTGCCGTTTGGGCCAGACCCGGAACTTCCCTGCCTTGAGCCCCAGCAGGCGGGCGGTGGCCCAGTGGGCCGCCTCATGGACTAGAATCCCCGGCAGAAAGATGAGGAAGAGGGCCAGGGTGGCCCTCTCCTCGGATCGGGTGAGGCAGTAGACCAGGA
Source organism: Litorilinea aerophila (assembly GCF_006569185.2). Classification (NCBI taxonomy): domain Bacteria; kingdom Bacillati; phylum Chloroflexota; class Caldilineae; order Caldilineales; family Caldilineaceae; genus Litorilinea; species Litorilinea aerophila. Next base: position 24,800 of record NZ_VIGC02000008.1, read on the forward strand.
GCTGGATCTGCAGGCTGATCTGTCGGCTTAGCCAGACCAGGGCCAGAAACAACAACACCAGGCCAAGCCAGAGCTGGACAGATGGGACGGTCAGAGGCATGGCTTCCGCGGCAAAGAGGTGGTCGGTTCAGGGCAGGGTTTCCAGGTTGTAGGTCAGGTTTTGGATCAGCCAACAGCCGTCCACCTTAATCAGCGTCCACCGATCTCCGGCTGGCGAGATCTCCTCCCCGATGTGGGTGGTAGCCCGCACAGTGGCCACCTGGCCGTCGATCTGGATCTCCAGATCCTGGGGCTGGGCCTCCGATGGCGCGCCGGGAAAGACAGTCCGTACATAGCGGTGGCGAATGGCATCCCGGCCCAGCCAGCTCTGGTTGTCGCTGGGATCGTCGGGCGTGTTCTTGGCATCCACCACAGAGCTGTCCTCTGCCCAGAGTCGCATGAGGGCGTTGATGTCCTGGGCCACCATGAAGCGACTTTCGGCCAGCAGCACGGCGCGGATGGCCTCCTCGTCGGTGGCTTCCGCCGGGAGAGAGAGGCTACAGGAGCCGACTGCCTGATCCCCGGCGGTGGTGCCAGCGGCAGCGGTGGGTTCACCCGTCTGACTGGGGATGCAGGCTGCCAGGACGAGGGCCAGGACGAAGATGCCCAATACAGACCGGCGTAAAAAACCCCATGAATGCTGACGTGGTGCGCGGATGGGGACACGTTCCGTGCACCGCGCGCCCCGCACCGTTCGATCCCAGTGCCAGGAATGTACAACCCTCGATACCGGGTAGAGCAGGCCGGGCCCAATCGGGCGGTCAAGGCTGGAAGGTTTCACCGTTCGGCCCACCCGGTGATCACGGCTGGGTCGCCCGGCTGAAGAGCTGTCGGACGAAATCGGCGTGCAGCGCGAGGGTCTCTTCGACGGTTCCATAACGCACAGAAGTGAGCTTGAACAGCACAATCCCATCCTTCAGTTCCCGATTACGGTTGGGAAACAGGTAGAAATAGAAAACCACGTGTTCGGTCAGAAAATCGTCGCCGGGGAACTGCTTATGGGCCTCCATCCAGAGGCCGTGGATCTGGCCGCCCCCATCCAGGGGGAAGGCTGTAGAGCTCAGGTTATACTGCCACCCGTCCGCATCGTAGCAGATATCCGGCGCGTGGAAGGGCTGGGAGCTGCGTCCACCGATCAGGCTTAGCCAGATGTATTGGCCCCGGCTGTTTTGATAGAGGCGCTGCACGTACTGTTCCGGGTCCAGCAGGATGATCACTTCCTGGTTCGACTCTGGGACTTCCTGTCCCTGCCAGTCGCCCAGTTGGAGGGGAACTTCGCGCAGATCGTAATCCAGGCTGAAGTGGGCCCGGGCCTCTACCCGGGTCTCCCGCTCGGTGCGCTGCCAGAAGTCCAGGTCGGCGATATAGGTGTACTCAGACGCCTGGGCCTGATCCTGCCCCAGGATGACTGGCGAGATCTGGGGCCAATAGGCGCCGAGTAGCCCGACACTGAGCAACAGCACGACGGCCAGGCTGCGCAGGGAGATTCTGCCGGGCCCAATGGGGCTCATAATCTGCTTCAGCCTCCTTTGCGGGTGGAATGCCACCAAGGTGGTGTGGCCTCTACAACACTTCCGGCCGGACCGTATGGCAGCGTAATAACCGGCTGATGGGTAAGAGCAGCAACAGCACGATGATGAAAAAGGCCGGGCCGGAATAGTCGTGGTAAAAGATGAATGCCGCCTCTGCCCCCATGGAACGGGCCACAAACAACAACGACGCCACCCGGAGAATATTCCCCAACATGGCCAGGGGAACGGCCAGCAAAACCAGCGCCAGACGTCCCCACAAGGGGCCATCCAACAGATAGGCGGCCAGGGACATCAGGGCGGAAAGGGCGATGATGCTGTTGATGCCGCTGCACTGGGCCCCGATGACCAGGTCCGCATTGGGGAGGCTGACCGCATTGCCCACAATGGCCACGTCCAGCCCCAGGAAGCGGGTCAGCCCGCCGGCGCAGACGCCTGTGAACAGGGCCAGCGGGAGGGTCAACCGATCTAGGAACGGCAGCGGTACCATCCAGGCCAGGTAGGCCAGGGGAAAGCGCAGTTTGCGCACCACCAGGCGGCCGCCAAAGGACCAGGTCATGCCAGCCATCAGGCCGATCATGGCGAAGGCAGCCAGATAAAAAGCCCGCCACTCCAGGGCCAGCAAAAACAGCACCAGGCCCGCCGCCAGGGCGATCAGGCCCGTGTTACTGCCGGTGTTGGAGCGCCGGCGCAGCTCTTTATCATGCCGAAAGCGCTGAAAGGCCAGAAAAGCAGTGACCGGGGGAATCAAAATACCGTGGCTGTAATATTGATTGCCCATCCATTCTTCCCACAGCCAGCGCCAGACGGGCCAGGTCAGGAGTAGAAACGTGGCTATGGTGACAGTCGGAATGAAGATGGGAAGCCAGCCGGAACGCAAGGTTGAATGGTTCATGGTCGCCACACCAGGGCTGCAGCCGACAACATGCCAGCTGCAGCCGATCTCGATTCTGGGCGTCAGAATACCATGGGGGCGCCGATGCGTCAAAGTGGCGACCGGGATAGGGCGTGATCACTGGGCGGAGCCGTTCCCCTCGTCGTAGGCTGGCCCTTCGGCATAGTAGATCTGGTCCGGCCCGAGCAGCGCCTGGAACTGGCTGTATCGTTGTTGGCTTTCCTCGCCGAAGGGCACATAGAGGTAGAGCTCATAGGGCACCGCCAGCTGGAAGCTGGATTGCATGAGCAGATACTCAATCGAGCCCAGGGGGCTGGCGTAGGAGACCAGGGTGCCGCCCATGGCCACCGGCAGTGGCAGGTCGCCCCGATCGCGCCGCTGCTGAGCCTGATTCCACATGGCCGTGAATTCAGCGCCGTGCTGCTCCTGGAGCCGCTGGAGGAGGGCCCGGAAGCGTGGGTCATTGCTGAGCCGGAGGGTCTTCTGGTAGAAGAGGGCGATGGTCTGCTCCACACAGGATTGCCATCGTTCTCCCAATCTGGCCCGGGCCCGGCTGGTGAAGAGCTCCTGGAGCAGGTGCAGCGGCCTGGACGTGGACTGGCTGGCTTCCCAGAGGGCCTCAAAGCCCTGGTTCCAGGCCTGGACATAGCCAATCAGGTCGCTGATATAGGCCGGGTAGGGCAGGCCAGAGAGCAAAGTTTCGGCAAAGGTGCGCAGATCGTGGTCCCGCGGCTCCACCAATCCAGATTCGGGGATGAAGCCGGCCGCGGTCCACAGTTCATGGGCTTCCCAGGGGGTCAGTTGAAGCGCCTGAATGGCCAGGCGAATATCGATGCGGTTAATGGCGTCGATACCCCGTTCTTTGCGGGACAGCGCCGCCACAGAGACATTTAACTGGGTTGCTACATCCTGCAGGGTCAAATTTCGTTGAAGTCGGAGCCGCCGCAACATGCGGCCGGCTGTTTCGGTGTAGTGCATCCATATCCTCCGGGGGACCATCGCCAGCAAAAACGCCAGGATTGGATGCCATGACCTGAAGATCCACGACCTTGTGGCCAATCATGGACATCGCCTATCCGTTTCTGCACGTCATGAGTCGGGCCAGATGCAGTCGGGCCAGATGGCACCGGGCGAACAGAGGCCTGGACGGCCCGTGCACAAACCGGTACCCCGCTGCTGGAACGACTGCTGGAACGACACAACCTTCCCCAGGCGACTGTGGCCGGGGCATTGCGGCCGAATCCGGCCGCGCGGCGATATGGGGTTTTGGGTTATGGACTCAGGACTGCGGGCGACTGCACGGATGCCCGCACCGTTGGGCGTCGATACCGTAAATACCGCGGCGGCAAACCAGTTCCATCGAAACTGGTTCCATCGACTGAAGTGGACACCAGGCGTGGATTTCTGCCGGGATTTACTGGCGCCCTGGACGGATCGATGGGGGGAAACGGCGGGGTCGACCGCCCCCGGATCTCGACCCGGTGCGGGAAGGGGGAGCGGGCATCCCCCCTGAAGCATCGTGACGCGGCCTTGCGTCTGCTTCAAAGATTGTAACAAGATGGCGCCGATCTTGCAAGCGGAAAACTTCGCCTCCGGTGGTGCCACCGGCTGTTTATGACTGCCGGCTTGCCCCGGGAACAGGCGCCCGTGGCCATCTCCCGCGGCATGGCATTCTGGGCACCGAACAGTTGGACCGATAGGGCTGGATGGTGGTATAACGTTTCCAATCGGTAGACGGAAGTCGGCAGGAACAACAAAAGGCCCAACCACAGCCCCGGGAATCCGATCCCAGTGGAGGACGCTGTGGCTGAGCACGGCGAGGAGCTCCCTGCTCCCGACCGATTCTGGGGTTGGGGCGTTGTACCCATGCAGCACGCAACAGTGCTCCCGCCTGGTTGTGTTCCTGGTTTGTTATTCTACGTGCTCCCTTCAGAATCTCCTGTTTAATTTTGTGTCCGGTTTTTCAATGACGCGATGGAATGGTTGACCCCCCTGGAAGAGGCCCTGCTACATCGCGAAGTGGCGGTGCAGACGCTCCAAGGGTTACTTCGTGAACGGGGCAGCAAGGAGCGTCTGGCACGTCAGTTAGGCGTCTCCCCCCAATACCTGAGTTATCTCCTGGATCCGTGGAATCATCGGACGCCCAGCCCGGCCCTGGCGCGCCGCCTGGTCGCCGCATTGCCCCTGGAGCCGGAGCAACGGGCGACCTTGTGGGAGCATCTCATGCTCTGCCAGGTCAATCGGCTAGAGGCCCGGCGCGCCGCGTTTTTAGAAGGCCGGCGGAGCGTGCTCCTCAACGCCGAAGAGCACCTGCACCAGTTGCTCCAGGCTTCGGCGGAAGCCCAGTTCGGCCCCAATGCAGTTTCCAGGGTGAAGTATCGTCTGGTCTATGAGGGAGGACGGTATCTGGCCCAGGTCGTAGGGCCACGAGAGGACCTGCGGGTCTTTATCGAGGCCTCCCTCGTGGCCCACAACGCGGCCAACGTGCTCAACTATCCCGTGAGCGCCCTGTGGATGGCCAGGCAGGTGAACTACGTGCCAGAGGAAATTTGGCTTCAAGCTCTCCGGGACCGGGAAGAGGCCATTCACTACCAGGTCTATGGCCTGCTGGCCACGGCAACCGCCTACCACAACCTGGGGCTGTATGGCGAGGAATATGCCTGCTGCGACCAGGCTGAGGCCCTGTTGGCGGAGGCTGGCACCACGCGCCTCCAGGAGAACTGGCTTCCCCACCTTTATCGCAACAAGCTGAACGCGCTCATGTACACCCCTCGTTTCTCCATCGGAGAAGCGGAAAACATCGCCCACCGGGCGCAGGAGGTCATCGAGCGTGCCTCTGGCCACACCCTGGAGAGCCCTTTCGGCCAGTTGCTCCTCTTCCTGATCCAGGTCTCGCTGGGGCGGGCCTACATCCGGAATGCCAACCGACGCAGATTGAACAAGGCCGAGGTCGTCTTACGAGGCTGCTATGACGCGCTGGCATACATGCCCCTCGTCGGCCCCCTGCACCGAACCCTCTTGCTGAGGGCGATGGCAGAGATGTATGGCAAGATGGGCAGTCAGGAATATCGGCGCCATTTCCTCCGCAGCGCGTATCAGGAAGCCTCGGCGGCGGGCCTGACCCATCAACGGGCGCGGATTCTGGCGAAGTTGAGCCAGGAAGAACGGGCCCAGGTGGAACTGGCGGAATAAGGCGTTCTTGTGGCTCCTTCAGGCATACAGCTCCGCGGTGATGCGCACCATGTTGCTGTAGTTGTCCGCCTGGAGGGAAGCCCCGCCGATAAGCGCGCCGTCGATGTCCGGCTGCTCCATGATCTCCCGGATGTTGTTCTGGTTGGTGCTGCCGCCGTAGAGCACCCGCACCTGCTGGGCCACCGGGTCGCCGTAGAGCTCAGCCAGCGTGGCCCGGACGGTGCCGCCGCAGATGGCCTGGGCCTGTTCGGCCGTAGCCGCCTTGCCGGTGCCGATGGCCCAGATGGGCTCGTAGGCGATGATGATTCGCTGCACCTGTTCCGCCTCCAGCCCGGCCAGGGCAGCCCGTACCTGGCCGCCCACGAACTCGTGGGTTTCACCTGCTTCGTTCTGGGCCAGGGATTCTCCCACGCAGACAATGGGGGTAAGGCCATGGCGCAGCGCGGCGTGGATCTTCTGGTTTACTGTCTCGTCGGTTTCGGCAAAGTATTGACGCCGTTCGCTGTGGCCGATGATGACGTGGCTGACCAGCCCCTGGAGCATGGGCCCACTGACTTCACCGGTGTAGGCACCGCTGTCGGCCCAGTGCATGTTCTGGGCGCCCAGGGCAATGGTGCTTCCCTGGAGTGCCTCTGCCACCGCTGGCAGGCAGACGAAGGCCGGGCAGAGTACCCGCTCTACGCTGGAGAATCCCTCCACTTGGGCACGAATGCTTCTGGCCAGCTCCACAGCTTCCGCAATGGTCTTGTTCATCTTCCAGTTGCCGGCCATCATGGGTGTACGCATATCAGCTTTCCTCTTTCGTGGCTGATTCGTCGGTGTCGTTCTCTGGATGCTGAGGGGCTTCCGGCTCGTCAGGCGGAGCCTGGAACCGGGCCAGCTCTGCCTGGTACGCCGGCTCCTCCAGCCAGCGCCCGCCCTTCACCTCGTGGTGAATGGGCTGCTTGTTCTTATCGAACCAGATCTCCACTTCTACCTGGTCGAAACAGCGCCGTTCTCCCGAGGTGTGAAGCACCTTGCGGGTGTAGTAGGCGTAGCCGCTCCCTTCTTCCGCCTGGCTGAGTTCGTTGAGCAGGTCGACGTTCCCGGCGATGGGTTCATTGCAGCGGTGGCTCAGGACATAGATGGTGAGGGTGCGGCGATCCTGGCCGCCCCCAGCGCCACCTCCCAACAGCCTGGCGAGACGTTGAAATAGATTCATCGGCATGCCCCTGTCAGAACTTTCTCCCTGAAACCCGGCGCGAGGCCACACAGCACGGTGACCCCGCGCCAGGTTTCAGTCCGCATCGTCCAGGGCTGCCACGCCGGGCAGCTCCTTCCCTTCCAGAAATTCCAGGCTGGCGCCGCCACCGGTGCTCACGTGGGACATCTTGTCCTCCAGCCCGGCCTGGCGCACGGCCGCGGCGCTGTCGCCGCCGCCGATGATGGTAATGGCATTGGGCAGAGAGGCCAGGATTTCGGCGATGGCCACCGTGCCCTGGGCAAAGACCGGGAACTCGAAGACGCCCATGGGGCCGTTCCAGACAACGGTTTTGGCCCCGGCCAGGCGATTCGCGTAGTGCGCAATGGTGGCCGGGCCAATGTCCAGGGCCATCCAATCCGGCGGGACATCCTGGACACTCACCACATCGTTGTCCGCGTCCGCAGCGAATTCCGCCGCCACCCGCAGGTCCACCGGCAGCTGGATGATGCCGGCGCCGTCTCGCAAGAGCTGCTCCGCGATGGGGAGCACGTCAGTTTCCACCAGACTCTTGCCCATGGGATAGCCTTCGGCGGCCAGGAAGGTGTTGGCCATGCCTCCGCCGATGAGGATGGTGTCCACCTTTTCCAGCAGGGCCTGGATCACCCCGATCTTGTCGCTCACCTTGGCCCCACCCAGGATAGCCACAAAGGGGCGCTTGGGGTTTTCCAGCGCGGTGCCCAGGTAGTTGAGCTCCTTTTCCATGAGGAAGCCAGCCACGGCCGGCAGGAATTCAGCCACGCCGGCGGTGCTGGCGTGGGCCCGGTGGGCGCTGCCGAAGGCATCGTTGACGAAGACGTCGCCCAGGCGGGCCAGTTCCTCGGCCATGGAGCGGTCGTTCTTGGTTTCCCGGGGATCGAAGCGGGTGTTCTCCAGCACCAGGATTTCCCCTGGCTTCAGGGCTGCTGCGGCCTCCTCGGCCTCGGGGCCGGTGATGGCCGGCACGAAGCGGACGGGCGCGTCAATGAGGGTGGCCAGGTGATCAGCCGTCACCTTCATGCTGTATTGGGGATCCGGCTTGCCCTTGGGGCGGCCCAGATGGCTCATGAGGATCACCGCTGCGCCGTGGTCCAACAGGTAACGAATGGTGGGCAGCGCCGCCTGGATGCGGGTGTCATCGGTGATGTGGCCGTCGCTTAGGGGGACGTTGAAGTCCACCCGAACCAGCGCCTTTTTACCCTGCCAGTCGATGTCTTTGATGGTCTTTTTTTTCATGGGGTTTCACCGCCGTTTTGGGAGAAAAATCACTCGATTTTGGGCTGGGTTGCACCGCAACAGGGCGCAACCCAGCCCAAAAATTCCACCATTTCCCCTTCCCCCAGCGGGGGAAGGCGGTTGGAGGATGGAGGGCTGTTTACAGCCCCTGGCTCACGATGTAGTTGGCCAGGTCGGCCACCCGCACACTGTAGGCCCACTCGTTGTCGTACCAGGCCACCACCTTCACCAGGTCACCGTAGAAAGCGGTGAACTCGGCGTCGATGGTGCTGCTGTGGGGGTTGCCCTTGTAGTCGATGCTCACCAGCGGCTCCCGGCTGACGGCCAGGATTCCCTTCATGGGGCCGGCGGCAGCCGCGTCGAAGGCGGCCAGCAGATCCTCCTTGGTGCCGGGCTTGGAGACCTTGGCCACAAAGTCCACCACGCTAACGGTGGAGGTGGGGACGCGCATGGCCATGCCGTCGAACTTGCCCTGCAGCTCCGGCACGACCAGGGCCACAGCCTTGGCGGCGCCGGTGGTGGTGGGGATGATGCTCAGGGCCGCGGCCCGGGCCCGGCGCAGGTCCTTGTGGACCAGGTCCAGGATGCGCTGGTCGTTGGTGTAGGCGTGGACCGTGGTCATGACGCCCTGTTCGATGCCAAAGGTGTCGTTCACCACCTTGGCCGCGGGCGCCAGGCAGTTGGTGGTGCAGCTGGCGTTGCTGATCACGTGGTGCTTGGCCGGGTCGTACTTCTCGTGGTTCACGCCCATGCAGATGGTGATGTCCTCCCCTTTGGCGGGCGCGCTGATGATCACCTTTTTGGCGCCTGCGCTCAGGTGCAGCTCGGCCTTCTCCCGGGCCGTGAAGATGCCCGTGCTCTCCACCACGATGTCGACCCCCAGGTCGGCCCACGGCAGCTTGCTGGGATCCCGCTCGCTCAGCACCTTAATGCGGTCGCCGTCGATGACGATATCGCCACCGTCGACTTCCACGGTGCCGGGGTAGATGCCATAATTGCTGTCGTATTTGAAGAGGTGGGCATTGGTGTTGACGTCGCTGAGGTCGTTGAAGGCGACCAGATCAAACTGGTCCCGATACTTCTCCAGCAGGGCCTTGGTGACCTGGCGACCAATGCGGCCAAAGCCGTTGATTGCAATTCGAGTTGCCATGTGAATCTCCTTCAGAATTTTTGTGATGTACGCTTTCAGAACATCAACAGTTCGCAGAACTGTATGGTCGAAAACAGCGTCTGCTGAAAACCGTTTGCCAGAGAACTATCTGCCGTAGAAGAAACGGACATGCATTGTCCCTTTGCCTCGATGGCTGTGTCCAAACCATCATCGGTTTGTGACCCACATCACATTTTATCATATTTCATGTGGAACGGATATTTGACATTGTTTCGATTCAGGAAACCCCTGCTGCCCCAACCCTGGATCGCCAGGGGCGGGGGCGGCCATGGGTGGACCGGGCCAGGCGTTCTGCCTGTAGCTCCCCGTAGACCTCCATCAGCCGGGCTGCCAGCTTCCGGGCATCGTGGCGCCATGGCCGCTGGCTGTCGATCAGGTCGCCGGTGAAGAGCCGGTAGTCGTACTCTTCGTCGGGCGCTGGCAGCCGCACCCATTCGCCGTTGAAGGGCGCCGGCGTCGACGGGTCGTAGTTGCTGTTGGCCAGAACGGTGGTAAAGGCTTCCCCCGCGTGGAAGCGGAGCTGGCGCATATGGTCCGAAACGGTGTAGCCGTCGGTCTCGCCCCGCTGGGTTGCCACGTTGCAGATGTAGATGCGGGGCGCGTCCGCGGCGATGATGGCGTTGCGGATGGCCGGGACCAGCAGGTTGGGCAGGACGCTGGTGAAGAAACTGCCCGGCCCCGCCACGATCAGGTCCGCCTGGAGGATGGCCTGGATGGCCGCCGGGTAGGCCCGGGCCGGGTCCGGCTTGAGGAAGACCCGGATGATACGCCCGCCCGTCTCTGGAATCTGGCTCTCCCCCTCCACCACCAGCCACTCTTCCCGCCCATCCTCGGTGACCCGGCACACCTCCGCACAGAGGCAGACATGCTCCAGGGTGCTGGGCAGGATCTGCCCCCGCACGGCCAGTACCCGACTGCTTTCGGCGATGCCCGCCTCGAAGCTGCCGGTGACCGCGGCCATGGTGGCGATGAAGATGTTGCCGAAGCTGTGGCCGGCCAGTTCGCCCACGCCCATGCCATCGCCGACTTCGTTGCCGGCAAAGCGATACTGGAAGAGCCGGGTCATCAGATCTTCGGCCTCGCTCAGGGCCGCGATGTTGTTGCGGAAGTCGCCCGGGGGCAACATGCCCATCTGCCGGCGCAGGCGACCGCTGCTGCCGCCGTCATCAGCCACGGTGACGATGGCGGTGATGTGGTCGGTATATTCCCGCAGCCCCCGCAGCAGTTGGGGCATGCCCGTGCCGCCGCCGATGGCCACCACCCTGGGACCCTGGCGTCGGCGCTGGCGCTGGATCACGGTCTGGAGCATTTCCAGATCCCGGGGTGTATGACGCCCGGGCAACAGGGCCCGCAGGATGGAGCGGTTCAACGACCAGACGGCCACCCCGCTGATCAAAAAGCCCAGCCCCAACAGAAGGAGTCCGCGCAGCCACTCCGGCAGAAAGGCCAGGGTCAGGATCGTCACCAGGGGAGCGTGCCCGCCCACCTGGTGGACGAAAGCCGGCAGAAGCTGGGCAAAGCCCAGACCCGCCACCAACATGCCCACCAGCAGAAGCAGGATCCAACGCTTGATGTGCAGGCCGGGGAGGATCAGGCGGGACCATTCCAGCCGAAGTCCACGCCAGGCGTGCCAGGAGTTTTTCATGGGTCCTTGCCTCACACAGAAGGATCGCCGGTCCCTCTCACTACGACAGTCTGGCGTAAATACCACGGCAGAAATTCCGGGTACCCTCTGGGCGCGCTACCGCTGGTGGATACGATCAGCGATTTCTGCCGGGATTTACTATGCCTCCCATTATAGTGCCATTATAGTGGAAGTGTCTGGACGCGTACAATCGGCCCGGAGGGAAGCGAAAAGGGGGAAGATGGCGTTTTGGAGCTCGGGGGAGGGGGAATGGAGGTGCGGGGAAACCGTTGTGCGCAAAATCCTGTATCCTTGTCGAACCACCCCAGGATGGGCTACAATCATCGGCAGCATCGAGCCAACCAGGGCCCAGGCGTGAACCAACAGGGAAAGATCATGACTGTTCGGAGTCAACGGGAACACGGACCATGATTGTGCGGAGGCGCCCCCAGGCATTGACCCCAGAAGAGCTGGCCAGTCACCTGGAGGCCGGCCCGGGAGATCGGGTCGCCTTCCTGCCGGCCCGAACCACCACCCGCCAGCTGGCTGAAACCCTGGCGGCCATGGCCAATGCCAACGGCGGGCTGGTCATCCTCGGCGTGACGGCCCGGGGTACGCCCCAGAAGGAGGCCGATCCCCGTCCACTTTGTGAAGCCGTGGTGGAGGCTGGCCTTTTGACCGATCCACCCATCGTCCTGCCCAGCCCCCAGGTGGTGGATACGCCCCGGGGAGCGGTGGTGGTGGTCCAGGTGCCGCCGGGCCTGCCCCACATCTACAGCCTCCAGGGCCTCTACCTGACCCGGACGGCCGGCCAGAATCGCCCCCTGACTACGCCCGAGCTGCGCCGCCTGTTGCTGGAGCGGAGCGATACGGGTTTTGAGGCGCAACTGGTGCCCGGCGCCACCCTGGAGGACCTGGACCCAGGCCGCATCGAGCGCTACCTGGAGCAGATCGCCTTTGCCCCCCACGAAGATGTGCAACAGGTGTTGCTGGCCCGGGGCTGCATCGCCTACACCGACACAGGGCAGGGCTTTACGGCCGATGGCAGCGGCCGGGGCCAGTTGGCGCCCACCGTAGCCGGCATCCTCCTGTTCGGCCGGGATCCCCAGCGCTTCCTGCGCAGTGCCGAGATCATCTGCGTGCGCTATCCCGACCGGGAGATGAGCGATGAATTCGTACGGCAGGACATCACCGGCCCCCTGGCCGACCAGGCGCGCCAGGCCGAAGCTTTTGTGGTGAGCAACATGCGCCGTGGTATGAAGATCGCCGGCCTGGCCCGGGAAGAGGTGACCGAATATCCCCTGCCCGTGGTGCGAGAGGCCATCGTCAATGCCATCGCCCACCGGGACTACAGTATCCGGGGAGAGGGTATTCGCCTGCTCATGTTCAGCGACCGGCTGGAGGTCTACAGCCCGGGGCGGCTGCCCGGCCATGTCACCCTGGAAAACCTGAAGGACGAGCGCTACAGTCGCAACGAGGCCATCGTGGCCGTCCTCAGCGACATGGGCTACATCGAGCGTCTGGGCTATGGCATCGATCGCATGATCGCCACCATGCAGGAGGCCGGCCTGCCGGAACCCATCTTCGAGGAGACGGCAGCCGGCTTCAAGGTCACCCTCCAGTCCGCCAGCGCCGAGCTGGTCAGTCCCCAGCCGGAGCAGCAGCCGTGGGGGCATCTCTTCCTGAACGAGCGCCAGGAGCGGGCCCTGGCCTACGTGCAGCAACACGGCCGCATCACCAACAGTGAGTATCAGGCCCTGGCGCCGGACGTCAGTGCCGAGACCATCCGGCGGGATCTGGCCGACCTGGTCGAGAAGAATCTGTTGTTGCGCATCGGGGAAAAACGCGCGACGTATTACATACTGAAATGAAAAACCGGTGTTGAATCAGTGGGAAGATTGACGACCACCGGTGCAGCCCATTGGGGCGCATGCCGTTGAAGGGAGAAACTATGCGCAGCGTATCCATCATCGGAATCGGCCAGTCGCCTGTGGGCGAGCTCTGGGATCGCTCGGCCCGGGAAATCGCCTACACGGCCATCAGCGCAGCCATGGCCGATGCCGGTATCGACCGGGCGGATGCCCTCTTCCTGGGCAACATGCTCAGCGGCAACCTGTTGGACCAGGAGCACATGGCCACCCTGGTGGCAGACACCTGTGGGCTCCACGGCATCGAAGCAGCCAAGGTGGAGGCTGCCTGTGCCAGCGGCGCCGCGGCCCTCCGGGTGGGGGCCATGGCCGTGGCCAGCGGCTTCCACGACGTGGTGATCGTGGCCGGGGTGGAGAAAATGACGGACACGGTGGGCAAGGATACCACCGCCGGCCTGGCCACCGCAGCCGACGCCGAGTATGAGGCCCTCCATGGGGTCAGCTTCGTGGCCCTGAATGCCCTGATCATGCAGCGTTACATGTACGAGTTTGACGTGCCCCTGGACGCCTTTGCCGGCTTCAGCATCAACGCCCACCGCAACGGCGCCAACAACCCCAACGCCATGTTCCGGGAGGCCATCACCCTGCAGGATTATCTCAAAGCGCCGGTGGTGGCCACGCCCATCAGCATCATGGACAGCAGCCCCGTCTGCGATGGTGCGGCTGCCGTGGTCCTGGTGCCCACCGAGCGGGTGAAGGAATTCACCACCGGCCACCACTGGGGCTCGGTCCAGATCCTGGCCAGCGCCAGTGCCAACGACACCCTGGCCGTCCACGACCGCCGGGATCCCCTCTACCTGGAGGCGGCTGCCATCAGCAGCCAGAAGGCCTACCGCCAGGCCGGGATCACCCCCCAGGAGCTGGACCTCTTTGAGGTGCACGATGCCTTTACCATCATGGCGGCCTTGAGCCTGGAGGCCTGCGGCTTTGCTGGCCGGGGAGAAGGATGGCGACTGGCCCAGGAAGAGGCCATCGGCATCGACGGCCAGATCCCCATCAGCACCATGGGGGGCCTTAAGAGCCGGGGACACCCCGTGGGCGCGACAGGCATCTACCAGATCGTGGAGCTGGTCTTGCAGCTTTCCGGCCGAGCCGGCGCCAATCAGGTCAAGAATGCCCGCCTGGGCATGGCCCAGAACATCGGCGGCAGCGGCGCCACCATTGTCACCCACATCCTGGGCAGCTAGCACGCGACAGCGCAATTAGAGCCCAGGGCAAGCGGTACGAATTCGTAGGTCCAGCCGGGAGGTTGGACCTACGTTTATGTTGGCGGTTGTGTTTGCGGCGCATCACACCGCAAACACTTCATTTCGCTCCAATGGGGGGCGCCAGTTTGCGTGTGACCAGTGGTTGCGATACAATAATTTCGCTACGGAAAGCATAGCGCTTCGGTTTGTAGAGCGATACGGGTGGGGCGACAGCAGGTTCACGCACCACAATGGACCTGATTCCGTCCTGCTGTCCCAGGAATGTGCCTGCATTGCATTCAACACACAGGGGAGTCAAACCATGTCTGTAACCAGGGAACGCTTCGAACAGGGGATGACCTATGAAGCCTATAAGGCCCAGATGACCCGCAACCGGGAACAGTTTGAGGCCAACGAAGCTGCGGTGACCTTTGATCCCGACGACCTGGCCTTCTTCGCCGGGCTGCCTCACCCCCTCAACGTCCTGGTCCTGGCCGAGGACTGGTGTGGCGACGTGATCGCCAACCTGCCCGTGTTGGGGCGCCTGGCCCAGGAGAGCGGCAAGCTCAATTTGCGCATCTTCCTGCGGGATCAGAACCTGGATCTGATGGATCAGTACCTCAAGGACGGCCAGTTTCGTTCCATTCCCACCTTCGTCTTCTTCGATGCCGACTTCAACGAGCTGGGCCACTGGATCGAGCGACCTGCCCGGGTTACCGAGCAGATGGCACAGCTACGCCAGGAACTTTTTGCCAGCGATCCGGCCCTGGCCGGCCTAGACCCGGACACGCCCTTTGGCCAGCTTCCAGAGGAAGCCCGGAATCGGGTGCGGGACGCCTTTGCCCGCTTCCGCAGCGAGAACCGGGATTTTGCCAACCGGGAAGTGGTGCGGGAGATTCGCGCCCTGCTGGAGCGCGGCCTGCCCCAGGCCCGGCCAACTCAGCAACCCCAGAGCGTGGCCCAGCCTCGGGTACCCAGCCGCCCGGCCCGGCCCACGAGCAATGGCGCGGTGAAGGTGAGCATCACCTACTGCGCCGAGTGTGGCTATCAGCCCCAGACCCTGGCCCTGACCGAGGCCCTGATCAACAGCTTCATGCACGAGCTGGCCGAGGTGGAGTTGATCCCATGGCAGGATGGCGCGTTTGATGTCGCCATCGACGGCGAGCTGGTCCACTCCATGGCCCGGGATGGTGGTTTCCCGGAGCCTGAGGCCATCGTGCAGGCGGTGCGGGAGCGCCTGGCCCGCTAGCTTTTTTCTGCCCGTCGGTTTCAGCCGCGCCCCGGCGCGAGCCTTCCAGGGGGTCGGTCGCGCGTTTCTTCTCAACGGGAGACGTGTGGCCGACCTCTGACGCGTACTCTGGAAAAAACTGTCAAAAGCTCTCAAAATGACCCTGGATGGGAATCGGTAGGAAATGAAAGCCGGGATGGGTTAACATACGTGCATGTATGTGGATCCATGCATGTGGATCGATGCCGGCAATTCGTGCCGACAAGACAGATGGACTAAAACAGATAGACAAGGAGTTGGACCTTACTATGGCTGTTCCCATCCTTTGGCGTACGAAAAAGCAGCGTTATGCCCTCCAGGGCGAGATTTGCCCTGCCTGTGAGCGGGCTGTCTTTCCGCCCCGTCGGATCTGCCCCTACTGCGGTCGAGACGAAGAAGCCGCCGGGCAGCATGAGGTCGCCCACGGGCAGGCTTTCACCTATGCCTTTTCGGCGGTTCCATCCCTGGCTGTGCGCCCAGGCGGGGATGATTGACGGGTGTGGTCCCCTTGGGGGGAGCGGCTGGCAGCGCCATGGGAGCGTCGCTGCAAACCCCAGCGTGGGGGATGCACCCGATGAACGATGGCCCGATGCATGATGGGTGGAGATAAGTGAGCATGGCGTCCAAGAAGCAGAGTGAGCTGGTGGGCCTGACCCACAACCTGCGAGGATATGGGGAGGTGTACAGCTTCTCCACCATGTACACGGTGCCCAAAGGGTTTGA
This sequence comes from Litorilinea aerophila, assembly GCF_006569185.2. Lineage (NCBI taxonomy): Bacteria > Bacillati > Chloroflexota > Caldilineae > Caldilineales > Caldilineaceae > Litorilinea > Litorilinea aerophila. The sequence continues at coordinate 40,810 of NZ_VIGC02000008.1, forward strand.
CGACCAGAAGCCCTACACCGTGGCCCTGATCAAGCTGGACGAGGGCCCCATGGTGACTGCGCAGTTAACTGACGTGGACCCGGCCGATGTCCACATCGGCATGCGGGTGGAGATGGTGACCCGGAAGCTGCGGGAAGACGGGGGCGAGGGGCAGATCATCTACGGCTACAAGTTTCGTCCGGTGTTGCCGCGGCAGGTGTCGTAGCAGGCGCCAGCCCCAATGGCGACAACGGTACAACGATATCCATCGACACGGTTTCGTGGCGCGAAGTCTCACGTCACGAAACCGTGTTTTATTATCTTCCCCGGAAGAAGTCCAGGACGATGCTGTGCACAATGCGCTCCACCGGCGCCCGGTCGTCGGTGAAAGTGGGCGTATCGGCCGGTGGGGTCGCGGGCCGCGCCTGTGTCACCGCGGCCGCGGCAAACGCCAGGAAATCCGGGGGCAGGGAGGTCGGCAAAGCCGCCACATTTTGTGCAAAGTACCCCAGCCGGGTGGGCTGGACTGTGGCCACCACCAGGGAGTTGCCCAGGGTGTCCGGTGGGCCGGGCTCGTCGATGATGTAGACCTGGGGGAAGACCTGGGCCAGGGTGGCGGCCAGTGCATCCACCAGGGCGAAGTTGTGGGCCGTGCGCCCCACGTTGACCGCCACCACGCCATCTTCCGTCAGGTGGCTGCGCACCAGTTGGAAGAACTCCACCGTGGTTAGGTGAAAGGGAATGTAGGGCGGCCGGTAGGCATCGATGGCGATGTAGCGCCAGCGGGCTTCAGCCGGCTGCTGCAGGAGCCAGCGGCGACCGTCCGCCGCCACCGCGGTGAGATTAGGCCGCTCCATCTGAAAATAGCGCCGTCCCACTTCCAAAATTTCCGGGTCCAACTCCACGCCGGTGATGGGCATGGGACCGTAGATGTCGGTCAGCAGCCCGCTGACCGTGCCCGCGGCCAGGCCGATGAGGAGCACCTGGTCGGACGGCGTTGGGAGGGCCGGGGGTGGGTTGAAAAGGGGCGGCAGCAGGAAGTAGTCCCAAATCCCCTGGCTCAACGTACTCTCTGGATGGTAGACGCTGTGGATCCCGATGCCATCGTTGAGCTTGAGGTGGCGCTCGCTGCCCCACTGGCGCACCGCGATGTAGTTGTACAGGCTCTCATCTTCGTACAACAAAGTTCCGCTCGCGCCGTCATCCCAGCCGCTGCGGACGGCCAGGCCGGGCCGGGTGAGCAGGGCCAGCAGCAGCACCGCTACCAGGGCCAGGGCTGGCGCCCAGCGGTAGGGCTGGCGGCGGCTGCCCAGGCTGACCACCAGCAGCGGCGCCAGGGCCAGCACGTAGAAGGTCCAGCGGGTGCCGATGGTCGGGATCAGCCACAGGACCGGGACAAAGGTGCCCACCAGGCTGCCCGCGGTAGAAAGGGCGTAGAGGCGCCCGGCCGCCTGCCCGGCATGGGCGAGATCCGCCAGGGCCAGGCGCACCGCCCAGGGGCTGACCGTGCCCAGAAGGATGCCGGGTACGCTAAAGAGGAGCAGCACGGCCAGCAGCGAACCGGCCAGCAGGCCGGGCACGAAGCCCTGGATGCCCGTGGCGGCCAGCCGCAGGATGGGCGTGCTCAAGAGGGGGACCAGGGCCACGCCCAGGGCCGCCAGGCTGACGACCAGATCCAGCTCCCGCTGACGGGGATAGCGGTCGGCCAGCCGGCCCCCCAGCCAGGCGCCCACCGCCAGGTAGAGCAGGATCAGGCCGATGAGCGCGGCCCAGACCAGCTGATTGTTGCCGAAGACTGGCTCCAGCAGGCGGGAGGCGCTCAGCTCCATGCCCAGGGTGGTCGCCCCCGCGGTGAAAACCAGGACGGAGAGATAACCGGTGCGCGTCTCCAAATGGGTTGACCTCTTTCCCTGCACTTTCCTCGCCCCAGAAGGCAGATCGAAACTGTCTCCCGCGTAGTATAACACAGGGAGTGCATCTCCCGGCCCCCTGGCCATGGGAAAGGATTTTTTGCAACATTGATCCCTGGGCCAGATAGTGATAAGATTCAGGTGAATATCGTTGCCCCACACGCAAGCAATTGCATCCCATTGCCGGTTGACATCACTGCCCACATTGCTCCTCCACCTGCAAACGGCCGCTCCGTTCCGGGAGCGTTGTGCGTTCGGTTTCCCGTTCAAGAGGAGGACCCTATGGAATCAGCCCGTTTCGATTTCGTCATCGGCATTGGCGGGGCCGCTGGCCAGGGCATTGCCACCCCCGGCAACATCCTGGCCCGCACCTTTGTGCGTCGCGGCCTTCACCTCTGCGCCTACAACGCCCACCAATCCATCATCCGCGGCGGCCATATCTTGCTGGCGCTACGGGTGGCAGAGCACGAGATCCACAGCCACGGCGATAACCTGGACCTGTTGCTCTGTCTGAACCAGGACACCATGAACCGGCACCTGCGCCACATGCGACCGGGTACCTGGGTGCTTTTCAACAGCGACGATATTGTGCCCGGCGACGCCGCGGAAGGTGTTCACATGTGCCCCATGCCGGTCAAAGCGCTGACCAACGACTCCCGCAACAAGGTGATCCAGAACACGGTGGCCCTGGGTGCCATCGTCTCTATCCTGGGGCTGGACTTCGCGACCCTGGAGGCTGCCCTGCAACGGGAGCTGGGCCGCAAGGGCAAGGAGGTGGTGGAGGAGAATGTCCAGGCGGCCCGAGGGGGCTTTGACCATGCCCAGGCCCATTTCCCCTCCCTGGATCGGCCGGTGCCCACCGGCGCCAAACCCCTGGCCGTCTGGTCGGGCAACGAAGCCCTGGCCATGGGGGGAGCCGCTGCCGGGGTGCGCTTCTACTGCGCCTACCCCATGAGTCCCTCCACCGGCATCCTCCACTGGATGGCGGCCAACGCCCGGGACCTGGGCATCATGGTGCGCCAGGCGGAAGATGAGCTGGCCGTGGCCAACATGACCATCGGCGCAGCCCACGCCGGTTGCCGGGCCATGTGTGCCACTTCTGGCGGCGGCTTCGCCCTGATGACCGAAGCCATCGGCATGGCCGGCATGATGGAGGTGCCCGTGGTCTTCATCAACGTCCAGCGAGCCGGCCCCTCCACCGGGGTGCCCACCAAGACGGAACAAGGCGACCTCTGGCAGGCCCTGGGCGCCAGCCAGGGGGACTACGAGCGCTTCATCGTCGCTCCCAAAAATGCCCTAGATGCCTTCAACACCATCCCCGAGCTCTTCAACCTGGTGGACAAGTGCCAGTGCCCCGGCATCCTCCTGTCGGATCTCCTCATCTCCGAAGGCACCTTCAGCGTCGACCCCGACGCCATCAACATGTTCCCCCCCATTGACCGGGGAGAGCTCATCACCCAGCCCCGCAGCGCCGATGGGGCCAACGGCGCCGACACCAACGGCTACCTGCGCTATCAGGACACCGAGACCGGCATCTCGCCCCGGGCATTGCCGGGCCTGGAGGGCTACGTCTACGTGGCCGCCACCGACGAGCACGACGAGGATGGCGTCCTCATCAGCGACGAGTTCACCAATCCCCACAAGCGCCGCAAAATGGTGGAAAAGCGGGCCCGCAAGCTGCAGCATGTGGCCAAAGAGGTGCCGCCGCCGGCGCTGGAAGGGCCGGCCGATGCCGAGGTCACCCTGGTGGGGTGGGGCTCCACCTACGGCGTCATCAAGGAGGCCATCGACCAGTTGAAAGAGCGGGGGGTGACGGCCAATCACCTGCCCATCAAGTGGATCATCCCCTTCCACAGCGAAGAGGTATCCGCCATCCTGAATAAGGCCAAGCGGGTGATTGTGGTGGAGAACAACTACTCTGGCCAGTTTGCCCGCTACCTGCGCAGCGAGACCGGCTTCGCCGCCCATGGCCACATCCGAAAGTACGACGGCGAGCCCTTCATGCCCCATCACATCGTCGAGGGGGTGCTGGCCCAACTGGCCGGCGAGACCACCCGCTTCGTGCCGGAACACGAGTTCATCGTCTGAGGCTACCTGGGGTGGGCCGGCAGTTTTCAGCCCATGGCCGCCCCCTGGGGCAGGCATGGGCATCCAACACGCGGTCTACATGCAACACGCTCAATTCGACACACGGTCTAGCGACGTTCGCCGTTCATCCGGCGTCCACAGATACAAGGGAGGTAAACCTATGGCGGTACCCACCAAGTCAGAGGCAGGTCGGCGTGAGGGGACGGTCATCCAACTGACCGCCAAGGACTTCAAAGGCAAGGTCAACCCGGACTGGTGCCCGGGCTGTGGGGACTTCGGCGTTCTCAACAGCGTCCAGCGGGCCGTGGCCGAGTTGGGCCTGCGCCCCCACGAGATCCTGACCGTGAGCGGCATCGGCTGTTCTTCCAACTTCCCCGGCTTCTTCAATGCCTACGGCATGCACACCCTGCATGGTCGGGCTCTGGCCGTGGCCACCGGTGCCAAGCTGGCCAACCACGAGCTGACCGTCATCGTCACCGGCGGGGATGGCGATGGCTATGGCATCGGCGGCAACCACTTCATGCACGCCGCCCGCCGCAATATCGACCTGACCTACATCGTCATGAACAATCAGATCTACGGCCTGACCACGGGGCAGCTTTCACCCACCAGCCGGGAAGGGATGAAGACCAAGAGCTCGCCCTTTGGCAGTGTGGAATTGCCCATCAACCCGCTGCTGATCTCCATCATGGCCGGCGCGACCTTCGTGGCCCGGGGCTTCAGCGGCGATGGCAAACACCTGGTGGAGCTGATCAAACAGGCCATCCAGCATCGGGGCTTTGCCCACATCGACGTCTTCAGCCCCTGCGTGACCTTCAACCACGACAACACCTACCCCTTCTTCCGGGAGCGGGTCAAGCGGCTGGAGGACGAAGGCCACGACCCCAGCGACTGGAAGGCTGCCTGTGAGAAGGCCATGGTCTGGGGCGATACCATCTACACCGGTCTCTTCTTCCGTTCGGAAGGGCGTGCTACCCTGGAAGAGAAGGAGCCGGTGCTGGCCCAGGGCGGTCCCCTGGCCTATCGCCCCCTGGGGCTGAGCCAGGAACAGGCCCAGAAGCTCCTCCAGCGCATGATGTAGCACCCCATCCCTGGGGGCGAGGTCAATCCACGCGGGTACGAGGGGCAGGCGGACCGCCGTCTGCCCCTTGGCTTGTTCCCACCCCTCGCGCTGTTTATAATGGGCGGGTAGATCCGCGCTTGACCTACCCGGAACACACCCAGGATACACTTGAGGAAATCCATCATGGCTCGATATGTGGTTGGTAAAGTGAGTGAGCTCCCGCCGGGCAGCCGCAAGATTGTGGACGCGGGCGGCCGCTCCATCGGCGTCTTCAATGTGCATGGAACCTTTTACGCCATCCGCAACCTTTGTCCCCACCAGTTCGCCCCTCTGTGCCGGGGCATCATCACCGGCACCACCCTGCCCAGCCAGCCCGGCCAGTACATCTGGGCCCGGGATGGCGAGATCATCCGCTGCCCCTGGCACGGCTGGGAGTTCGACATCACCACCGGCCGTTCGGTTTTCAACCCCCACAAGATGCGGGTCAAAACCTACGAGGTGACCGTGGAACGGGAGGCCGCCCCGTCGGAAGATGAGGACGAGTCGGTGGAGACCTACCCGGTGACGGTTGAGGATGGTACCGTCATCCTCCATGCCTGAGTGGCGGACCAAGACATCCGCGCATAATCTGGTCATGCCTCCTTCACAAATTCTTCACAGACGCGAGTTACCCTGGTGGTAGATGGAACAAGGATGGCTCGTGTACAGATTATGTGAACACTTGTGGGATGGAGGTAGACCCATGAAACGCCAAACGAAGCTTTTCTTCACCCTGACCGGGCTCCTGCTGGCACTGGTATTGCTGTTGGGTGTGGCGGGCACAGCGTTCGCCCATGCCGGTGACACGCCAGGAACCACTGGCAACAACGGCCAGTCGCACCTGCAGCAGATGCAGGAATGGATGGGCCCCCAGGCCTGGGGACAGATGATCCAGCACATGACCCAGGTCCACGGTCCAGAGGCCACCGGTCAGATGTTGCAGCAAATGAACGAGGGTGGCCCATGCCACGGGGCCGGTCCCATGGGCTGGATGGGCGGCATGATGGGTGGTTTTGGCCGCTGACTCGGGAAGGCGAATCTGGACAGGCCTCCGGGACCATCGGAACCACCGGGGGCCTTTGGGTCGTTCGTCGTTTAGAACCACGGGGGCACTCCCTGACGGCCAGACCAGGGGTTGCCTCCTTCGTGCTCGAGTTGTTCAACTCAAGCTGTTCAACCAAGGAGAAACATCATGGGTAAAGACTATGGATTGCGGGCCAGCCTTCATGTGCCCTATGAGGAGGCGATTCCGCGGGTGACCGAGGCGCTCAAGGAGGAAGGCTTCGGGGTATTGACCGAAATCGACGTCCGGGCTACCCTCAAGAAGAAGCTGGACGTGGACTACAAGCCCTACATCATCCTGGGGGCCTGCAACCCACACCTGGCCTACCAGGGATTGCAGGCCGAACCGGAGTTGGGGTTGCTCTTGCCGTGCAACGTCATCGTCTACGACAACGGCGACGGCACCAGCACCGTCAGCATTGTGGACCCCATCCAGATGTTAGGCGTGGTGGAAAATCCCCAGCTGGAGCCCATCGCCCAGGAGGCGGACCGCCGGCTGCGGCGGGTGCTGGACCACCTGACGGAAAAGGTTTCGCCCTAACAAATCCCGGCAGCGCCGGCGCGTCCTGGCGACGGCCACGCCGCTATTCTTCCACATATGGACTTTGCCTGGCGGTACGGCGCCTGCTGTACCGCCAGATCGCGCCGGCCAGGATCAGGAGCAGCGTCACCAGCCCCGCCCACCACAGGACGATCCCTGCCGCCTGACGTACCACCTCCCCCAGGCCCAGGGTGGGAATGACCGGTGGTGCGGCCGGCAGCTCCAACAGCCCGGCCAGGATCAGGACCAGGCCGCCCACCCAGGTCCATAACCTCCGGTGTCGCCGGGCTACTTGCTGGAACGAGCGGTACAGCCGATCCGAGGTGGCGGCCCCCAACACCGGCAGGGTCATCCCGAGCCCAAACGCCAGGAGAGATCCGGTGCCGGTGGCCAGGTCGCCCCGGAAAATCGTGTGTCCCAGCAGGGCAAAGAAGAGCGGGCTCGCACAGGTGGGGACGTCCAGGCCCACCAGCACACCCAGCCCCAAAGTGACGCCCCGTCGGTTTTCCAGCCACCGGCCAGGCGTCAGGGCAGGCCATGGTAGCGGTCGGTACAGGTTCACGATAAAAAGGAGCCCCAGCCCAATCAGTAAGAGGTCGATGACCTGCTGATAGCGATGGGTGATCAGGCCGCTGTGCCCGGCCACCAGGCTCAGCAGGGCGCCCAACAGGGCCAGAAAGATGGCCCGGACCGCGGCAAACTGGGCCAGGGTGGTCAGCCGCTTCCGGCGAGGCTCCCCGTGAACGTAGGCCAGCAGCAGGCCGTTGACCGCAAACGCGCACGGCGTGAACGCCGCCAGTATCCCCAATCCCAGCGCCAGTCCGATCCATCCATCTGCCATGGCTTACTGCGCCTCCTCCAGCGCCAGGTTTTCAATGATATGGCACAGGCAACTCTTGTTGGCCAGCACTTCCAGGGGAATGGCTTCCGCCTGGCGACGTAGTGTTTCCAACTCCTTCTGCAATCGGCGTAGATCGGCAATTTGTCGTTCCACCTGTTGGATCTTGCTGGCAATCAGGGACAACACATACGGACAGGGGGCCTCGTTGCGATCCCGCAGGGCGAGGATCTCCCGGATCTCATCCAGGCCGAAGCCCAGGGTACGCGCCCGTCGGATGAAGTCGATCCGTTCAATCTCCTCCGCCGTGTATTGACGGTATCCGTTGGGACCGCGTCGGGGCTCGGGCAGCAGGCCGATGCTTTCGTAGTATCGAATCGTCTTGGGGCTGAGATCGACCTGGCGGGCGACCTGGCCGATCTGCCAGGATTGGCTCATGGGTTCCTCCTCTTTCGGATTCCTTGTAGTGGTTCCTTGTATGGACTCTTCTTCACAAGCTCAGCTCTGGCTCGATGACGCCTGGAAAAAACCGTGTCGGTTTTAGTCGGTTGAAGCGCTCCCATCGCTCTGTAGGGCGGTCTGCCAACCCATCCAGCCCAGCCGCTCCTGGATGGCGGCCAGGGAGATCTGGGCCGTATCCACCGTGACGACGATCCGTTGGGTCCGGTGGTCGGCCGTGACCTCCTGGACACCGGGCAGCCGTAGCAGGCCGCGCTGCACCGCGTTCTCGCAGCCGGCACAGTGCAGACGTTGTTCGCCGATGACTTTCAGCTCAGCGGTCAATACCGCTGTGGGTTGACTCTCCATCCAATCGGTCTCCTTCCCATGAATTCATCGTGACAGTGCCCGGTCAGCGGTGGCCCCCGGGCCAGGTGACGAAGGGCATGTTGACCACCACCCCCGTGGCTTCCAGGGTGACCTGTCCGGCTGCGGCAGCGTCCAGCACCTGGGCCGCGTCGGTGAGCACCCGCGGCCGGGCCTCCGGCTGCCAGGTGACCAGCACGATCTCCCGCAGGGGCCGGTACTCTGGCGTGCCCGGCGGCCCGTCGAAGACGTCGGGTTGGTAGTCCAGGGGCCCGCCGCCCCGCACGCCGTTGGTGAAGACATAGACCCGGCCCCGCAACGCCGGCGGTGTCTGGGCCAGGGCCGGCACCACCAGCACCGGCGAGCCCACCATGTCCGTCAGCACCTGCGCGATCTCGGCATCCGAAGCCTCGGTGTGGATAAACCGGATCTCCTGCCCGGCCGCATAGCCCACCACCGTCGGGATGGTCGGCTGGGTGAGGGGGAGCCGCCCCCGATAGGCCAGGACGAAACCGGCCATCAGGACCGCGATGAGCGCCGTGACCACCAGATTACGTCCCATGTTTCACCTCCACAGGCAAGCGGCCAGGCATCCAGCGGCCAGGTTTGGGCGCGCCGGGGAGCAGCCAGCCGCCGAATGAATTGAGCAGGACGGTGGTCACGCTGGCGACCATGGCGATCATGGCCCAGACGGGGTGGACCAGGCCGGTGGTGGCCAGGGGGACGCCGATGCCGTTGAAGGCAAAGGCCAGGGCCAGGTTTTGCACCGTCTTGCGGTAGGCGGCCCGGCCGATGGTGTAGGTGTCCACCACCGCCTGGAGTCGTTCGCCCACGATCACCACATCGGCGGCTTCGATGGCGATGTCGGCCCCGGCGCCGATGGCGATCCCCACGTCGGCCTGCATCAGGGCCGGCGCGTCGTTGATGCCGTCCCCCACCATGGCCACACAGAAACCCTGCTGCTGGAATTCCCGGATCACAGCGGATTTCTCCTGGGGCAGCACTTCGGCCCGATACTGGCCAATGCCCAGCCGGGCCGCCACCGCCTGGGCCGTCCGCCGGTTGTCCCCCGTGAGCAACACCGGTTGCAGCCCGGCCTCCCGGAGCCGGGCCACCGCCTGGACGGCATCGGGCTTGAGCTCGTCTGCCAGGGCCAGGAGGCCGGCCACCTGGCCGTCCACCGCGACCAGGACCACGGTCTGTCCCCTGGTCTGTTGGCGCTCCAGCGCTGCTGCCAGGGTGGCGGGCGAGGCTCCCGCCGCCTCCGCCACGAAGCGGGGGTTGCCCACCACCACCTGGCGACCATCCACCAGGGCCCGGGCGCCCCGGCCGGGGAGGGCCTGGAACCCGGTGGCAGCGGGCATGGAGAGGCCCCGTTCTTGTGCGGCTGTCACCACCGCCCGGGCCAGGGGGTGTTCGGAAGCCTGTTCCGCGGCCGCGGCCAGGCGCAACACCGCCTCTTCCTCCCAGCCCGGTGCCGGTACTACAGCCGTCACCGCCGGCCGCCCCTGGGTCAGGGTGCCGGTCTTGTCCAGAACCACGTGGGTCAGGTTTTTCAGGGTCTGGAAGGCCGTCCCGGCCCGAATGAGGATACCCCGCGCCGCCGCCATGCCGCCACCCCGGATGAGGGCCAGGGGCGTGGCCATGCCCAGGGCACAGGGGTAGCCCATGACCAGCACCGCCATGGTAGCAAAGAGGCCCCGGGTCCAGCGAGGCTCGCCGGTGAGCCACCACGCACCCAGGCCCCAACCCAGCAATGCCCCCACGGCCAGGACCACCACCACCGGCACATAGACCAGAAGGATGCGGTCCACCAGCGCCAGGATGCTGGGTTTCAGGGCCCGGGCCTCCTCCACGTGGCGGGCCACCTGTTGCAGGAAACTCTCCTCGCCCACCCGGGTCACCCGCACCAGCAAGGTGCCCGTCTGGTTGACCGAGCCGCCGATCACCGGGTCGCCCACCGACCGGGCCACCGGCATGGACTCGCCCGTCACCAGGCTTTCGTCCACATCGGACTGCCCCTCCACCACTTCCCCGTCCACCGGGATGGACTCACCGGGGCGGATGCGCACCCAATCGCCCGGCCGGACCTCCTCCACCGGCACTTCCTCTTCCCGTCCCTCCCGGACCACCCGGGCGGTGGGTGGGGCCAGGGCCAGCAGCGCGCGGACGGCCTGGGAGCTGCGGGTGCGGACCAGCAAGGAGACATAGCCCGAGAGCAAGTGGTAGGTGGTGACGAAGATCGCCACGCCGAAGAAATCGGGCATGGGAAAGCTGGGATGGTTGAAGCCCAGAAAGCCCCCAATGAGGCCGGCAAAGGCGCCCAGCTCCAGCAAGACGTGCTGGTTGAGGATCCCCCGGCGCATGGAAGCCCAGGCCATGGCCAGGATGGGCCAGCCCGGTCCGAAGACGGTGGCCAGGGCCAGGGTGGGCATGAGCCAGCTCAACAGTGGCCAGCTGGTCGCCATGGTCACCAGGCCGGCCCACATGGCGACCATGAAGCCACCGGCCACCAGGCTGAAGGCGGCGGCCAGCAGCAGATCCTGGCGCAGACGCCGCAATTGGGCCTCTTCTTCCTCCGGTGTGGGCCCTTCCCGGGCGTCCCGGACGGTGTAGCCCAGGTCAAGCAGGGTGGTGCGCAGGCGATGGGCCGTAATCCGGCTGGGGTCGTAGCGCACCAGCGCCTCCTCATGGGCCAGGTTCACGTGGGCACTGTAGACGCCGTCCATCCGCTCCAGCGCGCGGGTGATGCTGTTGACGCAAAAGGAACACGCCATGCCGCCCACCTTAATCTGGAGTCGGGCTGCGTCGTCTCTGTTGGACCAGGCATCGGGCGCGTTCAGATGGGCCAATGTCCTGTTATGGGTCCAGTCAGCGCTTCTTTGCCCTTGTGTCATTGCACAAAACCTCCGGGCTATCGTGGCTCTGAGTACGGTCTGGCGTCAATACCACGGCAGAAATTCGGCGGCATTGCCTCTGGTGGAAACTATCGGCGAATTTCTGCCGGGATTTACTGAGGAGGATTGTAAACCTTCCAGTTGCTGGAAAGTCAAGGCCCAAAATTGGGCAAGACAAAGCGGACTGATACGGATTACACCGCACCTGAGGATGCTCCCTCCGCATATGGCCAGCTATCGGGAAGGACTGAATCTGTGCACTATCTTTGCAGATCCGCCCCATCGATTTCACAGCCGCCCCCCATATCCGTGGCGTCCGCTCTGCGCGGATGGCGGCTCCTGTCGTAGGTGCGGTCTCCGGCCGCACGGTGGTGCCCGGAAGGGCGTCCGTTCCCGTAGGGGCGGGCCGCCGTGCCCGCCCGCTGTCGCTGTTGAACCGGCCACCCACGGCGGGCCAGAGACCCGCCCTACGCACATGTTGCACCCAATCCGGACAGGTGCAGGGACGGCAACGGCTGCACAGCGACGGGGTCGGCATCTGAGGATACCGACCCCGCGTCGCGATGGTTGGCCAGTGGCGGAGTGAGCATCCTCAGATGCGGTGTAATCCGTGAGATCTGTGGCTGAAAATACAGTGCAAAGATAGTGTCCGTGCCCATCTGGGGCATCCGTGGCTCGAATCAAATCTGCAAAGGGAGTGGCTGCTGTGGTAGACTGGTAACAGTGACAAAAACACTGCAGAGAACGCCCGGACATGCGCACCGCCATTCAGGAGTTTTTCGCTTACAACCAGCTCATCATCCTGTTCATCTACGGACAGGTTTTTTTCGTGCTGGGCTTGGTGATCGCCTTGCAATCCTGGCGCCACAGTCGCCTGGCCCTGGCCCGTATCCTGCCCTGGCTGGCCGCCTTTGGCCTCATTCACGGCCTGCATGAGTGGGGGGACGTATTTATCCCCATCCAGGCCCAATATCTGCCTCCGCCGTTCGTCGAGCTGTTGTGGAGTGCCCGGCTCCTGGTGCTGGCCCTTTCCTTTTTCTGTCTTTTCCAGTTCGGGGTGGAAAGCCTGCGCCCCTTGCCAGGTCGTTGGCGCTATGCCCGCTACCTGCCTGGCGCCATCTTGCTCCTCTGGCTCTTCTGGATCTATGTCCCGGCCCTGGCCTTTGCCGATGACCTGGTCGCATGGCGCCGCCAGGGGGACATCCTGGCCCGCTACACCATGGGCTTTCCGGGCGGGTTGCTGGCTGCCTATGGCCTGCGCCGACACGCCCACCTGGTTCTCGCCCCCCTCAACCTGACCCGAATCGTGCGCATGTTGCGTCTGGCCGGGCTGGCCCTGCTGGGCTATGCGTTCTTCGCCGGGCTGGTTGGGCCGGCAGCACCCTTTTTCCCCGCCAACTGGATCAACCAGGAACAACTGCAGGCCTGGACCCTGATCCCGGTGCAGCTATACCGCGGCCTGCTGGGGCTCGTCATGGCTGTGGCCATGATGCGGGCCCTGGAGGTCTTTCGCATGGAGATGGACCGCCGGATCCGGGAGCTGGAGGAAGAGCAGCTCCTGCTGGCCGAACGGGAACGCATCGGCCGGGAGCTGCATGACAGCACCCTCCAGACCATCTACGGGGCCGGCCTGCTCCTGGGCACCGTGCAACGGGCCCTGGAACGTCTGGATGCCCAGCCCCAGGTCGCTTCCATTCGGGAGGCGGTCGCCCAGAGCATGGCCCTCCTGGATCAGGCTGTGGCCGACATCCGGCGCCATATCGGCCAGCTGCGTCCCCAACCCACCGGCCAGAGCCTCACCGCCGGCCTCCAGGAAATGGTGACTGCTTCCCCTGTCCGGTCTCTGGCGGAGGTGGAGCTGCAACTGGCGCTGCCGGCTGAATTGCCCCTGGCCCCTGGCCAGGTGACCCACCTCCTGGCCATCGTCAACGAGGCCCTGAGCAACGTGGCTCGCCACGCCCAGGCGACCCATGTCTCCATCCAGGCCCGGGTGGCGGGGGAGCGCCTGCTGCTGACCATCGAGGACGACGGCGTGGGACTACCGGCGGACCTGGTGGCCGGCTATGGCCTCAACAACATGCGAGAACGGGCCCGGTTGCTGGGGGGCGACATGCGCCTGCACAGTGCGCCGGGCCAGGGAACCCAGGTCCATGTGGACATCCCCATAGGAGTTGCTTGTGAAACGAATACGCCTGTTGTTGGTGGATGATCATCAGGTGGTGCGGTTGGGGCTGCGGGCCCTGCTGGACGGTGAGCCGGATCTGGAAGTAGTGGCCGAAGCGAGCAGCGCCGCCGAGGCCATCCAGCGCTGCCAACAGTTCCAGCCGGACGTTGTTCTCATGGATATCCGCCTGCCCGATCGCACCGGCATCGAAGCCTGCCGGGAGATCCGTCGGCATTGTCCTGGGGTCCAGGTGCTGATGTTGACCTCCTATGGGGACGACGAGCTGGTGCGGGAGGCCATCGCCGCGGGCGCCGCCGGCTATGTGCTCAAGCAGGTGAGCACCGACGAGCTACTGCGGGCGGTGCGGGCTGTGGCCCAGGGGGATGCCGTGCTGGACCCCAAAGTGACCCGTCAGGTGTTGGCCCGGGTGCAGCAGGCAGAGGCGGACGCCCACAGCGCCGCCTTCCGGGATCTCAGCGAGCGGGAACTTCAGGTGTTGGCCCGGGTGGCCGAGGGCAAGAGCAACACCGAAATCGCGGAGGAACTGTTCCTGAGCCCCATCACCGTCCGCAACCATGTGAGCACCATCCTGCAGAAGCTGGGGCTCTCCAATCGCATCGAGGCGGCAACCTACGCGGTGCGCCATCACATCGAAAACGTGGTGGACACTTCCCGGTCAGACTCGTGACAGGGCCCGGAGGTCAGCCGGCCAGCCACTGGTAGATGGGGGGAAAGGTGAGCAGGAGCCCCAGGGCCAGCAGCCAGCCTGCCCAGAGGGCGATGCGGCCCAGAGGAACGTCCCGTTCTCGCCATCGTCGGTGGAGCAGCCACCAGCTGGCCAGCCAGATCAGGGTGGTGGCCAGGGTGCGCCCGCTCAGGGAGCCAGCCGGCGGGTACCAGTTCAGCAGGTGATCCGCCTGGGGAAGCCGGGCGGCAATGACGGTCAGGATGCCCAGGGTGGCGCTGGCCACAGCGCCGGCCAGGATGGCGGCCGCTGCCGGGCCTCTGGCCAGCCGTTTCTCCGGCTCTCGCATGGTTTTCCCTCCCGTCCACCTCAGAGCAGGGGCATCAGCTTGGTGAGCAAGGAGCCCAACAGGCCGGCGATTCCTGCCGCCAAGAAGGAGATGCCGAAGATGGCCAGGGTGATCTGGCGCAGGAAGTCATCCTCGCCCAGTTGGGGCCCATACTGGACGGTGATGGCTGCCGCCACGGTGGCCAGGATGGCCGCCAGCCACCCCATGTGCTCCTTCCACGCCATTCCATACACGTGCCACACAGCCAGCTCTTCCTGGGTCAGCAGGTAGGTGCGGGAAACCAGGTAGCGGGGCATCCCGGCCCACGTCGGGTCCCGATACCAGGGGTAGAGGATGAAGGTGCCGCTGATGGTCATCAGCCAGACCACCAGCGCCGTGATCCAGGTGCCTGCCGAGAGGCGTCGCAGATGGGGCTGGAGCTCCGAATCGGTTCGCCACCCATCCCGGAGCCCGTAGCTGTAAATCCCCAGTAGCCCTGCCACGGCAGCAATCAGGAAAATCCCGCCCAGGACGACGCCGTGGACCAGGCTCCACAGCGCCCGGGCACTGAACGCCCATCCTTCCATGGCCTCCTCCTTCCCGTCCACGAGTCCAGCGCAGAAACCACAGATTGGTCCCCCACCCCACTTTGCCTTGAGATCGGGAACGGCGTGGAGCATCTCCACGCCGTTCCCATCGTGTTGAATTGAGCAGGCTATGCCTGGCTGTCACCCGCCCTGGACCACTTCGGCGATGTGGCCGAAGAAGCCGGCGAACCCGGTGACGAAGGCGGCCAGAGCCATCACTGCCAGGACCAGGGCCCCTGCGTAGGCCAGGGTCCGCCGGGTGGAGTCCTTGGCATAGGCGAAGGGCAGCATCCCGATGCTGGCCAGGCCGGCCGCCAGCCACAGGACAAAGGTCACCGGCGGGTTACGGGTCAGGCCAAAGGTGATGACCGCCCGGGCACCCTGGATGAGGTAGAGCCCCAACAGGACCGAGGGCCAGGCCAGGGCCCGCAGGTCCAGGCCGCTGTAGAGATAGAAGCCGGCGGCCAGCAGCATGAACGAGAACAGGCCCGTGGTCACGCCGAACAGTTCCGTGTAGTGGCCGGCGGGGAACCCTGCCCAGTCCGACCAGATGAGCTGGACGAACCCACCCAGCGAGAAGAGCCCGATGAGGAAGAACAGGGCGCCGAACTCCTTGCGGATCTCCGGGGTTTCCTTCCCCTGGGCCACGTAGAGCATGTATGCGGCACCGGCCGCGCCGGCCGCTGTCACCAACCCCAGAATGAGAATCAGCGGATTGTGCGAACTCAACCCAGACATTGTACCCTCCTTTGAGCCGATATGGCTTGCAATGGTTGACTTTGATGCTTCTCAGCGAGAACAATCCGAGTCCATATCTTTCTGTCAGGTCGTTCACGCTGTATCGATTTTTCACCCATAGAATAGCCCGGAGCGGCTCCAAAAGACAGGTGCAGTTGAACCAATCTGAGGGGTTCAACCGCACCCTGGGGCTGGGTAGAGGAATAGACGGTGGAGGGAAAATACGGAGCGTTACGATACCATGTAACTGATGTCGGACGCGGCCGTGGGGTAGGCATAGATCTGCTCCCGCAAGGCAGACGCCGGCAGCTCCTGACGCATGGCCAGGGCAAACAGGTTGATCACTTCGTCGGCCTCTGGACCCAGCAGGTGAGCCCCCAGGATCCGCTCGCTGTCCTCCTCCAGGAGCACTTTGAAGCCCGTCTCCTTGAGCTTGACCCGACGAGAAGAATACCAGCTCGAGGTATCCTCCTGTTTCACCTGGAAGCGATGCCCCTGGGCCCGTGCCGCGGGCTCTGTCAGGCCGACGCCGGCCAGAGGCGGTATGGTAAAGACAACGGACGGGATGCCCTGGTACCGGGGCGTGTGGCGGTTGCCCTCCAGGAGGTTGCGGGCTACAATGCCCCCTTCCATGCCGGCCACAGGCGTCAACGGCGGCCCGCTGGCCGCAGCGTCGCCTGCGGCATAGACAGCCGGGTTGGAGACGCTCTGCAGGTATTCGTTGACCGTTACCCCCCGGCGCTCCCATGCCACGCCCGCAGCATCCAGGTTCAGGTCGTCAATTTCGGCCACACGACCTGCCCCGTGGACCACCAGATCGGCCTGAAAAGTCCGCTCTGTGCCTTCCTGGCGGACCAGAACCACGTATTCATCACCCCGTTTCTCAATGGCCTGCACTTCGCTGTGGAGGTGGATCTCCATGCCCTGGTTCCGGCTGGACGCCACGAGCCGGGCCACCAGATCCGGCTCGAATCCCTTGAGCGGTTGCTCTCCCCGCTGGAGAATGCGGACCGCGGCGCCGGCCCGGGCAGCCACATGGGCGAATTCGAAGGAAATATAGCCGCCGCCCACGAAGATGATTCGTGGAGGCAGGTGTTCCAGCGCCAGGAAGTCGGTACTGGTGGCCAGATGCTCCTCCCCGGGAATGCCCAGGGTGGCCGGGCGGGCGCCTGCCGCGATAACCACATGACGCCCCTGGAGCGTCTCACCGCCCACCTGCACGGCTGTCTCATCCACAAAGCGGGCCTGTCCCTGGAAGGGCTCGATGCCCGCTTTGCGGAAGCTCTGCAGCCGGTTGGCCGGGACTGGATCGGTGAAGGTGCGTTTGAACCGCATCAGGGCCGGCCAGTCCAGGTGAATGTCCGACGTAAAGATGCCTTCCGTCTGCAGGCGGCGTACCCAATCGGCGGCGTGGGCAGCGCCCACCAGCACCTTCTTGGGGTCGCACCCCCGCAGGGCACAGGTTCCGCCAAACGGGCGCGAATCCACGATGGCAACTGACCATCCGGCCTGGCGGCACCGGTGGGCGACGGTCGAGCCGGCCGAGCCGGTGCCGATGACGATGAGATCAAAGGACTGGGACATGATGCCTCCCTTCTGGGCAATCCGGCGTGGCCGTCGCAGTCGAGGGGGCTGAGCCCTTCTGCACGCTCAGAACGGACAACGGCCCTCACCGGCATCGTCGGTCTCTGGGAAGCATTATACCATTCCACTTTGCTCAGGTCCGTTCGATACTGCTCCCCCCTGGTTCGAACCATCCAATGTCAGGGGTGCACGATCACCAGGGTTGCGTTCTCCTCGGTCGGCTTGAACCAGCCCCGCTCCCCGTTCCACTGGGGAAAGGCCCACTCGAAGAGCCACTGGGCGTCCTCGTTGGTCATGTTCACACAGCCCCGGCTCATGGGCTGGCCGAAATTGTTGTGCCAGTAGGTGCCGTGGAAGGCATAATCCTGATAGAAGTACTGGACCCACTGCACGTCCTTGAGATAGTAATAGGTGCCCGCCGCCCGGTTGCCGCCGGACATGTCCTGGATCGGTGTCCGGATCCACATGCGAAATTCACCGGTGACCGTCGGCGTGCCCGGCAGGCCTGTGGACACCACGAAGGTGTTCACCCGTCGGTCCCCTTCATAGGCGTAGACCTTCTGCTCGCTCAGGTCCACCTCGATCCATTTTTCACCCTTGACCCGGGCCGCCTGGACCGCAGGCGAGGTCGCCGGGTCCGGCGCGTCCATCAAGCCCCGCACCGAGGGGGCTTCTCCAGATGGGAACCCGTCCGCCCCGGTGCGGAAGGTGGATGCCGGCGGCCGGATCAAGGGCCGGGAAAAGGGCAACGGCGGCAGGTTGTCGAGCTGTGCCGGACTTTGCATCGACGCTGGGGGGATCTGGCGTGCATGTTGGGCGTGAACAGCCAGCGGTGTCCACCCCAGCCCCAAGAGCAGGCCGGAGCCCACCATCCAGCAGAGGATGCGAACCCGCCAGAGGAACAGCTTGTCCATGAAGGCCTCCCAATACTGACATTGGACCATCCAGGGTGGATGGCACTTCCGGGTGGATAGAGGGCCGGTTACCGCCAGGTGACGCCCCGATCGGGGCTGAGGAAGAGACGGCCATCCTCTGTACCGGCCCAGAGCATCTGGCCGTTTTCGCCGGCCAGCCACAGGGCTGTAACCACGCCCTGGAGGGCACGCTGTCCCCAGCCCCCTCCCTGGGCGGTATTCAGAAAGGACAGGCCGGCGGGCGTGCCGGCGTAGAGCAGCCTGTTGTCACCGTCGTAGGCCAGGGCGCGAATGTCCAGGCTGACGATGCGCCCGTTGACCATCCCATTCTGGCCGGCCCACCCCTGTCCCCCATCCCGGCTGAGGAAGACGCCCCGGTCCGTGCCCAGGTAGAGCTCGCCCGGCCCCACCGCCAGCGCCTGCCCCTGCCCAGGCAGGCGGTCGCTGAGGAGTGCCCAGCTTGCCCCTCCATCTTCACTGGCGTAGAGGGCATCGCCGGTCAGGCCCCAGACCATGCCCATGCGCGGTGCAGAGGCCAGGGCGACGAACCCCTGGCCGTTTCCCATGGCGGGGCGCCAGGTGTTGCCGCCGTCGTCGCTGCGCCATAGCCCCGTGCCGGTGGTTGCCAGCCAGGATGTGCCGGCCGTATCCAGCGCGACCACGGCCTGGGCTGCTTCGGCCAGCCCGGTGCGGACCCAGCGACGGCCGTCGCCGGATCGCTGGACACCGTCGCCCGTGGCCACCATCCAGACTTCCCCGCCGGCAGCAATGGCCTGGATGGGGGTCTCGAATTGGGCCACGGGTATGTTGGCCAGCTGTCGATTGCGGCCGTTGAGGTAGAGGACCGCGACCACCACCACCCAGGCCAGGACCAGGGCGACCACCATCCCCCACCAATAGCGGCGTCGCCCGGTGTCGGCCGACCGGGCCTCGGGGAGGGAGATGGGTGGAACGGTCGGGGTGGCCTCGGCTGTCGGCGTGGGGGGATCGGGCCGGAGGGGGACGTCTGGCCCCAGGGCCGGCGAAGGCGATACCCCGGTGGCCGGCCCTGGGCCCTCCGGTCCGTCGTCCGGAACCGGCGGCAGGGCCGTGCCGCAGGCCGCGCAGAAGCGGTGCGCCGGCGCCGCGGGCGTCGCACAGGTGGGACAGCGACGAACCAGCCCCGCTTCCATGGGGCCAGCGGCGGGGAGGGGGGGGACCCGTCGCATGGCCAGAATCTCGTCTTCCAATTGACGGTCCAGGTCAGGCGGGATGATCCACCCATCCGGCCACCTCTTCTCCGCCTCAGCCCGACGGGATTGGGCCCGTTGGAGCCCGGCACGCAGCGGAGCTGCCAGCGACCGGTAGTCTGACTCGGAAAGGTTGCCCAGCTTTAGATCGGTGGCCAGGTCCCGCAGCGCCTCCAGGGCCAGGAGCTCTTCCTGGCGCAGGGCCTCGACCTCGCCCGACGGCGCATCGGCCGATACCCACGGCCAACGCGCCTCGCGCAGGAGGGGCCAGATGACGAACGCGCCGCTTCCCAGACCCAGCAAGAGCAGAACCAGCTCGGTCATCGGGAAAATAACTCCTCGTCGTATTGGGCCAGCAGATCCCGCACTTCATCGTCCAGGGCATCGCCGGATCCGTCGGTCGTCGCCGGAGTCGATACCGCCGCCGGTTGGGCCCTGGCCATCCGCCAGAGGGTCCAGGTGAGGCCCAGGGCCGCCACGGCAAAGGCCAGCGCGGGTGTGATCCAGAGCCAGAGGTTGAGGCCGCTGCGGGGCGGTTCCCGCAGAATGCGTACGCCGTAGCGTTCCACAAAGTAGGCGATGATCTGCTCTTCCTCCTCGCCGGCCGCCAACTTCTCGGCGATGAGGCGGCGCATTTCCGCGGCCAGTTGGGAGTTGGAAAAGGCCACCGACTGACCTTCGCAAATTGGACATTGGAGCTGGTCCGCGATCCGGATCAGGCGCTGGTCGGCGGAGAGGGCTTCTGGCGAGGCCTGGGTCACCTGCAGGTTGGACGCGAGTCCCCTTCCCAGCAAGGCCAGCCCGACGGCAACCAGCACCAGGGCGCCCAGCAGCACGACGGTGACGCCGCGCTGGGAGGACAACCGCACCTCGATGGGGTCTTTGGGGTGGTTAGACATGGCTCACTGCCTCTCTGCTCACCGTTTGCCTGTTCCCCTGGGGGACTGGACGTGGCCGGGGCTGACGGGGTGGCCACCAGGCGACCAGGCCCCCCACGGTCAGGACCAGCCCACCCAGCCAGATCCAGATCATCATGGGGTTGACGAAGAGGAAGAAACTGGCCCCGTTTTCGTCCCAGCCCGTGAGCACCACGTAGAGGTCTTCCAGGAGGGTGGAACGGATGGCGATGGCGCTGGTTGGCTGCTCCTCAAAGCCGGCCAGAAAGCGCTTCCCCGGCTCCAGCACCGTCCACAGGGCGCCGTTTCGCTCGACCCTCAGGCGGGCTGTGACCACTCGTTCGGCGGGCGTGCGGCGCTCCTCCAGCGCCAGATAGGTCAACTGATAGCGCCCGATGGCCGCGGTCTCCCCCGGGGCCAGGGTTACGCCCCGCTCCAGTTTGAAGAACTGGCTGCCCACCACGCCGAAGGCAATGAAGACCAGCCCGGCATGCACCAGGTAGCCCCCGTAGCGGCCCCGCGCCCGGCTGACCAGGCGCCCGGTGGCCTGCAACCAGGGCTCACCCGTGACCGCCCGGCGGGCACTGATGGCCCGCACGTATTCCTGGATAACGGACATGGCGGTGAAGGCCGCCACGGCAAAGCCCAGGGCAGGCCAGAAGGACCGCAACACGACCAGCAGGCCACCCAGGCTGACACCCAAGAGGGCGACCGGCCAGCGGAACCGGGCCCACAGTTGGGCGCGGGTGGCGCGACGCCAGGGCAGCAGCGGCCCAATGCCCATGAGCAACATGAGGGCCAGCAGCAACGGACCGTTCACCTGATTGTAGAAGGGCGGCCCCACGGTGATCTGGACGCCGCTGACCAGTTCGCTGAGCATGGGGAAGAGCACGCCCAGGGTCGTCACAAACACCAGGCTGATCAACAGCAGGTTGTTGAAGAGAAAACCACTCTCCCGACTGAGCAAACCGTCCAGTCGATACCGGCTCTCCAGCTGGGGCAGACGGTAAACCACGGCCGCCAGGCTGACGATCAGCACCGTGCCCAGAAACGCGAAGAACCAGGGGCCGATGCTGGACTGGGCAAAGCTGTGCACCGAGGTGATGACGCCGCTGCGGACGATAAAGGTGCCGAAAATGGAGAGCCCGAAGGCCAGGATGACCAGGACCAGGGTCCACACCTTGAACATGCCTCGCTTTTCGGTGATGATGGCCGAATGCAGGTAGGCGGACGCGGCCAGCCAGGGGATCAGGGCCACGTTCTCCACCGGATCCCATCCCCAGTAGCCGCCCCACCCCAATACCCGATAGGCCCACCACGAGCCAAAGAGCAACCCCAGGCTGAGGATGCCCCAGGCAGCCAGGGTCCAGCGCCGGGTGGCCCGCAGCCAGCCGGCATCCAGCTGGCCGCTGAGCAGGGCCGCCATGGCGAAGGCGTAGGGAATGCTCATGCTCATGTAGCCGGTCAGCAGCAGGGGCGGATGGATGGCCATGCCCGGGTCCTGCAGGAGGGGGTTGAGGCCCCGGCCGTCCAGGGGGATAAAATCCAGCCGCTTGAAGGGGCTGGCAACGAAGTTCAAGAGCAGTAAAAAGAAGAGGGCAATGACCATCAGCACGGCCATGACCATGGGCATGAGCCGATACTGGCTGCGCCAGTGGAGGGTGAGGGCGATGGAGGTAAAGATGCCCAACCCCGTGGCCCAGAAGAGCAGACTGCCGGCGTTGCCTCCCCAGAAGGCCGTCCAGGTATAGAGCAGGCTCTGGCTGTTGCGGGTATTCTGGAAGACATAGAAGACGCTGTAGTCCCGGGTGAGAAAGGCATAGACCAGTGCGCCACTGGCCACCAGGAGCAGTCCTGTGACCACGTGCACAGCGTGGCGGGCCGATAGCAGCCATCCTGGGCGGCCGGGTGCCCCCGGGGCGCGGTCACCCAGGATGGCGACCACGATGGCGTAGACGGCGAAAACCGGCGCCAGCTGCAGGGCGCCGGCCCCTACGTTGACCATGTCCAGTGAAAGTGGCATAGACCTCTCCAGTTACTCTCCAGTCAGTAGAACAGCCTGTATGTCAGCCGTTGGATGAAGATATTCACATAGAAGAAGCGGCCGCTGAGGAACAGCAGGCCCATCCCCACCAGCAGCCCACCGCTGAGGCGGGTGATCCAGGGCCAGATCCGCCTCAGACGGCGAGCAGTGCCCAGGATCCAGCCGGCGGCCACGCCGCTGATCACAAATGGCACACCCAGTCCCAGGCTGTAAGCCAGGAGCAGCCAAATGCCCGTGCCCACGGTGGCCGCGCTGCTGGCGTAGAGCAGGATGCCGGCCAGGATGGGGCCGATGCACGGCACCCAGCCGAAGGCGAAGGCCATGCCCAACAGCAGGGGCGCGCTCGGCCCCCATGCCTGCAGGTTGGGCTGAAAGCGCCATTCCCGGGCCAGGCCGGGCAGGCGCAGCACATCTGCCAGGATCAGGCCCATGGCCACCATAACGGCACCGGTCAGCCGGTTGAGGGGCTGACGGTAGGCTTCCAGCAGCCCGCCAAACAGGGCCGCGCCGGCCCCAAGGGTGACAAAGACCAGGGTAAAGCCCAGCACGAAGACCAGGCTGGTGACTGCGGTCTGCATCAGGGCTTGAGGTCGCTCCACCGTCGGCGATGGTGTGCGCCCGCCGGTGGAGACGCCGGAGATGAAGGAGAGGTAGCCCGGCACCAGCGGGGCCACGCAAGGGGAAAAGAAGCTGAGCACGCCAGCGCCGAAGGCCAATAGCAGGCCGATCTGGGGCAGCCCTTCCATCACTCACCCGCTCCTCCGGCCGCCAGGGCTGCTTCGATGCTTTGCTCCAGGGTCGTTCGGTTGATGGCTCCGATGACCCGGCGGCTGAGCAGGCCATCCGGGGTGACAAAGTAAGTTTCGGGTACACCTGTGAGGCCGTACTCCACCGCAATGCGGCCCCGTTCGTCGATCAGGTTGGGAAAGGTGATGTCGAATTCGGCCAGGTAGGCCCGGGCGTCCTGCTCGCTATCCCAGATGTTGACGCCCAGGAAGACCACGCCCCGATTTTGGTAGCGACGCCAGGTCTGTTCCAGGATGGGCGCTTCCTCCCGGCAGGGCAGACACCAGCTGGCCCAGAAGTTGACCACCACGACTTCGCCCCGAAGATCGCTGAGTTGAATCTGACTCTGCCCTCGGAAGGGTGTATAGAGGGGACCGCCGAAGTCGGCGGCCACCTTCTGAAGGGTTTCCACCTGCAGCGGGCCCTCGTTGGTGCCGAAGGGGCTGACGCCCCCGGCCTGCCGGAAGAGTCCCCACCCCAACAGGGCCAGCAAGGCAAACAGGGCCAGGAAGACCGGCGCCCAGGTCAGGGCGCGGCGTGCCGCCGGCGGGGCTCCTGTCCCGTCATGGCGTGGGCCGGACAGAGGTTGGCTATCGTGTAACTTTTGGGTCATGGGTGCCACCTCCGGTCAGGAGGGAGGGACCGGTCAGCCCCTCCCTCGACGACTGCTACGGCTGCTGGTTGAGCGCCGCTTCGATGATTTCCTGAAAAACGGCGAAGGGCTGGGCGCCTTCCACTTTGCGGCCGTTGATGAAGAAACCGGGCGTGCCCGTGACGCCGGCCCGCTTCCCTTCTTCGAAATCGGCCTGTACCTCGTCGGCGTAGGTGCCTTCGTCCAGGCAGGCGTTGAACGCCGCCGGATCTAATCCCAGTTCGACGGCATAGCCCTTGAACACGTCCACCGCGTTGGGGTTTTCGGCCCACTCGTCCTTGCCTACGAAGATGCGGTCGTGCATGGGCCAGTACGCTCCTTGGGCGCCGGCGCATTCCGCTGCCTCGGCGGCGGCACGGGCCTGGGCGTGGAGGCTGTCGATGGGGAAATCTTTATAGACGAAGCGAACCTTGCCCGTCTCCACGTATTGGGCATCGATCAGTGGTTTCGTCTCCTGGAAAAAGCGCTGGCAGAAGGGACACTGGTAGTCGCTGAACTCCACCAGGGTCACCGGCGCATTGGGGTCCCCCTGGACGGCGAACTCCTCGGGCTCGAACTCTGTATCGGGTGGCACAGGGGTGGGGGCCAGCGCGTAGCCGGGGGGAAGCTCCTTCCCGGTGGCTTCGGCTTTGAACGCCTGGATCAGCCCGGTGAAGGTCTCTGCCGGCATAAAGCCGGGGATCAGGCGGCCGTTGAGGATAAAACTGGGCGTGCCCCGGAAACCGAGCTGCTGGGTCTCCTGGTAATCGGCGCTGATGGCCTGGTTGGCTTCATCCGAATCCATGCAGGTGGCCAGGGCTTCGGCGTCATAGCCCAGACCGGCGGCTGCGTCCAGGATCCGCTCCCGGAGCTGGCCCTGACTTTTCCAGGCCGACTGGTTGTCGAAGAGCCAGTCGTGGAGGGACCAGAAGTCGCCCTGCCAGGCGGCGCACTCGGAGGCCAGGGCCGCGGTCACCGAGTCCGGCCCCAACACGGGGAAGTGCTTGTAGACAAAGCGCAGGTCGCCGGCCTCGATGAGGGGCACCAGCTCGGGCATCACCTCCGCCTCGAAGCGTCCACACCAGGGACACTGGAAGTCGCTGTATTCCACCAACACCACGGGGGCGTCGGGGGCGCCCTTGCTGGTGGCGGGCTTATTCGTATAGCGCTGCCAGTTGGGGAGGGGCGCAGGCAGTTGGATGACCTGCTGGGATTGGGCCGGGGTGGGCGTGGCTGCCCCTGCGCCCGGTGCCGCATCTTGGACCGGTGCCGCCACAGCGGTCAGGGTGGCTTCCACGGCGGCCGCGATGGTCTCCTGCCTGGCAACAGGATCGTCGATGCCGGTACAGGCGGCGAGCCCTGCCGCAACGGCGAGGAGGAGAAGGGCGATGAAGATGCTCTTGTGGGTCGGTGGATTCATTGGATTGCCTCGCTCAGCTAAATTTCATCGGGTGATAGTCGCTACAAGCCGTTGACGCTTTCATCGACTTTGGGCGCTCCTTCCAGATGAGGAGGACGGGCATAGTAGGAGAGCACGTACATGGCTGTCAGGATAGCGAGTAACGCGTATACCTGGGCGGTACGAATGCCCGGCCCCCAGGTAGTGGGGTTGGCGCGGAATGCGGTGAAGAAGAGCTCGACTGCCCCATAAACCAGAAGTGCCTTCCAGAAGAGCTGGCCGGGGCGGACATCCTGGCGTTGCCACCAGAGGACAGCCAACCCCACCAGCAAGGCCCCGGCCACATAGAGCTGCACCGGGTGACGGGCTTCACCCCAGAGCTGCACCGCCCAGGGCACCTCGGCCGGCACGCCGTAGGCGTCGCCGGTCAAAAATTGGCCCAGGTTCCAGATCACCAGGGCCGCCAACGCGCCCATCGCCCCCGCGTCGGCGATCACGGCCAGGGGGAGTTGATGGCGGCGGCTGTAGAAAACCACCACCGCCGCACCGAACCCAATCCCCGGCCACCAGGCCAGCGTCCCCGGCCGCAGGGAGAAGAGCAATGTCGGTTCGGCCAGGTAGAGATCAAAGTAACGCATGGCGTAGGCGACGCGCGCGGCCACCAGCCCGGCCAGCAGGCCCACAAAGGTCGCGTTGTTGAAGGCCTCACTCCAGGACGCTGCGACCTTTTCCTTGCCGGCGAAACGGCGGATGGTACGGCTTCCCACTTCGCTGCCCACCGCAAAGGCGAGCAGGGCTGCCAGGGGGGCAACGGGCAGGGTCAATCCCAAGAAATGCAAGACTGGCCACATGCTTCTTTGCTTTCTCCTTGTTTTTTCCGGAGTTATCAGTGACTCCCCTGTAAAAAGGGCATTTTTCAACGCAAAGGCGCAGAGGGCGCAAAGCCGCAAAGAAACGCAGGAGAGAATTGTTCTAATCAGCGTTTATCTGCGTGGGGCAGCGTCCAATTTGACCTTTTTGCAGTAGAGTCATCGGTTCTCCAGAGACACCGATCCCCATGCGAAACAGGGGGTGGGGCAGGGGTGGCGTGAATCCGGCGCGGTTCATGGACCGGCCGTGATTTTGTTCACGCCACCCAGCAGGGCTGCCTCGTCCAGGGGGCCTCCCACCACAATGTCCTGAATGCGTCCGCTCGGGTCGACGAAGACGGTGGTCGGTATCGCTCGCACGTTGTAGCGAGCTCCCACCTCTTGCTGCCTGTCCAGTAACAGCGGAAAAGTGGTTCCCACCTGTTCTCGGGCAAACCGGGCCACGACACTGGCCTGTTCACCCTCGTCGATTCCCAAGACAAGAACCCCACCCCGGCCATATCGCTGCCAGATGGCTTCCAGGGCGGGCATCTCCCTTCGGCAGGGGGGACACCAGGTGGCCCAAAAATTCAGAATGACCGGTTTGCCCCGCAGGTCCGACAGGCGGACGCTCCCATCTTCAAGGCTGGTGAGACGGAAGTCCGGGGCCAGGAAACCGGCCTTGGGGGCCTCCACGTCCTGGCCCATCAGGCTGGCGTCGGTGACCCGACTCAGGTTGATCCAGGCCAGGCCGAGCAGGAGGACCACGATCATCAGCCCTCGCCAGTAGGTGGCGGGCAGGCCCTCCTCGCCGATGGAGCGGGGGGATATGGGCGATATGTCTGTTTTGGACATGGTGGTTTCGTTGCCATCCTTTGGGTCGACAATCCACTCCCGATTTGTCGGGCTTCACTATAGATAAAAGGGAGGGGCATTTTCAAGGAGGCCCTCCCTTTCCCTGGGGCCGAGGCGCTTGGAGGGCGAAAAATGTCATGGAATCCGACACCGTTGTCGGATATGCGACAGGGTCGCCCCATGGCCGGGGTGAGGAAGGCGAAATCGTCTGTTCGTAGCAAATGGGGAACCGATGGGGCAAATCCTACACTGGGGGAAGGGGCCGCCCAGAGGGGAGGGGCGAATCTTTCCGAGATCCTTTATTTCTCGGCCGGCCTATGGTAAAGATGCGGGTGTGGACGGAGCGTATAGCCCGGCCAGTCGCGCTCCAGATTGACGCCAGCGTGTACTGGTGTGAGGTTGGTGATCTACGGCATTGACTGAAATCCTTTCGGGAGAGACTGATGACAGGTACACGGCGGATCAAATCTTCTGGCCGACCGGCACGGCAAAAGACAGCCACCCGACGACGGCAGGATGCCGATCGGATCGTCATGGGGGGAGCGGCTTTGCTGGTGGCCCTGGCCCTTCTGGTTATTTACATCAACGTGCGCAGTTCCCGGCCCGTGGGCCCGGAGAAAGAGGTTCCCTCCTTGGGCAATACCCACCTGGCGCCTGGGGCCCTTTCGCCCATCCAATATAACAGCACGCCGCCTACCTCCGGCCCCCACTACGGAGGGCTGGTCTCCTGGGGCATTTACCGGACACCCCAGCGCTATGAACAGCTCATCCATAACCTGGAGGACGGTGGCGTGATCATCTACTACCAGTGTGGGGAAGAAGGGTGCCCAGAGCTGGTTGACCAGCTGGAGGCGCTGGTGCAGGAGCATCTGGATCTGCAACAACGGGTCGTGTTGCTCCCCAACGATCCCACCTGGACAGACGGTGGCCCGATTCCGCTGCACCAGGATATGGGCAGTCGCATCGCCCTCACCGCCTGGCAGCGCATCGACAAATTCGACGAATTTGATGCCGGGCGCATCCGCCAGTTTATCGCACGCTATCAAGGGGTTGATCACCACCGGTAAAATTCCAGGCGTTATCAAACTGCGGAACTGTTCACCATGCAGATTCGATCCACAGATTTCGCAGATGGCACAGTTTTTTTGACCCTGTCTGTGTTATCTGTGGAGGAAAATCAAGTGTAGAGGCAAGAAAGGAGATCTATGCAGCTCGAAGAGCTATGGAAGCCAATGGCCTGGCGGGCATGGCTGGCCACGCGCCGACGTCCCCGGACGGTGCACCCGGGTAGCCGATTTTGGGAGGTGGATGCCGTACGCGGCCTGGCCGTCGTCATGATGGTGATCTACCATCTGATGTACGACCTCTACTACTTCCAGATCACCGACGCCATCTTTACGGTGCCCTTTTGGTTTTACTTTCAGCGCACCACGGCCAGCACCTTCATCCTCCTGGTGGGGATTTCCCTGGCGATCCTGTACCAGCGGACCCAGGCCAGGGGGGAGCCAGGTCGAGTCCTCTGGCGGCAAAATTGGCGACGAGGCGTGCGCATCTTCGGCTGGGGGATGGTGATCACAGCCGTCACCTGGCTTGTCCTGGGTCCGCGGCTGGCGATCAAGTTTGGGGTGCTCCACTTCATCGGCGTCTCCATCGTGATGGCCACCCCGTTCCTGCGCTTTCGCTGGCTCAACCTGGGGCTGGGTGTGCTGCTGATCCTGGCCGGCAAGGTTCTGCAGCGCGGGACCTTCGACTGGCCCTGGCTGGTGTGGCTTGGCTTCGAACCGGCGAACCACGTCTACGTGGACTACTTCCCGGTCATCCCCTGGTTTGGCGTCGTGCTCATCGGTCTCTTTTTGGGTAACCTGCTCTACAATGGCAAGGCCCGGCGCTTCCGCCTGCCCAACCTGTCCGACTGGCCGCCGGTGCGCGGGCTGGAATGGTTGGGGCTGCGCTCGCTGACCATCTACCTGCTGCACCAGCCGGTGCTTTTGGCCATCCTTCTACCGTTGCTACGGCTGCTGGAGATGGCTCGGTAGGGGGGTGTCCGGTTGTCCAGTTGAATGAGAGACGTTCGACCTCTGCCAGAGGTTGAACTTCCAACCCACCAGTTACCGGTGGATGGGCCAGTAGGATGGTAGGCATCGTCTATTGTACAGGGGGAAGTGGAAGCAACATCGAGTAATCCAGAAAACCCCTGGCCGTCGTTTTCTAGGATGGAACGATGACTCCACTGCAAAAAGGGGGATGGCATCGCAGCGATCGCGGAGAACGCAGCGTTTTCAAGGAGAAACGCTCCACTCAGTTGGGGCAAGAAGGGAGGTCAGAGATGCAGACTTACAAAATTGTGCAAACAACCCAACTCAGAGGGCTTTTGAGCTTGCTGGTCGCGAGTGGGCTGTTGCTGGCGGCCTGTCAGTCAGCCGTGCCTGCGTCGCCAGCCACATCCGTACCCACCAATACGCCAGTACCGTCAACGTCCACACCTGAATCCATACCGACTGCGGAGGGCCAGGAAGCCCAGAAGGCGGAGGCCAGGACAGTCCGGGTTTCGCTGACTGAATTCACGATTGAAATGCCGAATACGGTTCCAGCAGGGCCAACCCTCTTCGAGGTGACCAATGAGGGTTCCTTCGCGCATAACTTCAAGATTGAAGGCCAGGGCATTGAGGAAGTATTCCAGACCACCCTGG
Organism: Litorilinea aerophila; assembly: GCF_006569185.2. Taxonomy (NCBI): domain Bacteria; kingdom Bacillati; phylum Chloroflexota; class Caldilineae; order Caldilineales; family Caldilineaceae; genus Litorilinea; species Litorilinea aerophila. The sequence goes on from NZ_VIGC02000008.1 coordinate 70,409, forward strand.
CACCCGGCGAAACCCGCACCATGCAGATCGAGTTGCCGCCAGGTGAGTACCGGGTATATTGCCCCGTAGATGGGCATGCGAGGCGCGGGATGGATCTGCAACTGAGCGTGTCAGGGGCTGCTGAGACATCCCAGGCTGAGGCGACTCCTGCGCCGAGCTCGGAAGGTGCGGACGAAGAGAACGGCAGCTATGGTGGCTACCGCTATTAGCGCTGTCAGGTAGATAACTGTTCTACTCCTTGTGGGCCACCATCAGCTTGAAAATGCCGCCCCTGCCCAGATCTTCCACCCGATCCAGATGCAGGCCGCTGGCACGGACATTCTCCACGGTACGTCGATTGATATTGGCGCCCATGACCCGCACCACCAGGGGATTGACCAGGTCCATCAACGTCCCCAGGACCGGGTTGGCCGAGCGCACATGTTCCAGCAAGAGGAGCTGACCGCCCGGTTTGAGCACCCGACGTATTTCCTGGAGGCCCAGGATTGGGTCCGGTACCGAACAAAAGACGAAGGTGGCTACCACGTCGTCAAAGGAATCGTCGGGATAGTTCAGCGCCTGGACATCCCCCAGTTGCAGGTCTACTTTTACCCCCAGGGCCTGGGCCCGGCGCTGGGCCCGCTTGAACATGCCGGGGGTGAGATCGATGGCTGTGACTTCTGTGCCTGGTGGATAGAAAGGCATGTTTTTCCCCGTGCCCACGCCCACCTCCAGGATGTGGGGGCCCCTGGTAAGGGACCAGAGCCGTTCTCTCCACCCCTGGTAGCGTCTTTCAGCCAAAGCCTCCATCCAGTCGTAGAGGGGAGCGATCCGTTGATAGCGGGCTCGGGTTTGTTCCGTCGCGGCAGCATTCACCATGGTCGTTCTTCTCCTTGGGGTCACGAGGTTGTCCCGCACTTCAGTGCGGGACAAGGGATGACTGGAGTCTAAACCAGTCTGTCGGGATTTACCAGGTGGTTTCTACCTCTCGGATGTAGAGTGAGACCTCTACCGGGCTCATGCGATGGATGCAGGCTACGTCCATATCAGTGGCTCAGTGGCTCCTGCTCAGGTGCTCCTGCGGCTGTTTTTCCCGGGAGTGGGTCGTCGCAACCCCAGACGCGCGGGTGAACCAGCCGCTCTCCGTCAGGTACCTGCCCATGATCCGGTGGGTCAGCGCGGGCCTGGCGCAGATCTGCCCGGCCAGCGCCAGCAGCCATTCGGGTGTGTGCGCCACCAATGTCTGCAGGGTCAGCAGGCGGGCCTGGAAGCGCTCGTTACCGCGTACCTGTAACCGGTACAGTGCCTCCGCCTCCTGTCGGGTGAGGGAACCGGCCAGCACGCCGGCAATGGCGCGGCCGCAGTGAATGCCGTGAAAGATGGCTGTGCGGATGCCCTCGCCGCTCAGGGGCAGGCAGTGGCCGGCGGCGTCGCCCACCCGGAAGACTCCATTCACCACCGGCGCGCGCGGCGCGATCACCAGAACCCCACCGTGGGTGTCGCCAGGGGAGAGGTGGTAGCGGGACAGAAAGTGGGCCAGCACAGGCCGTAGCTGTAGACTTTTGTCGAAGCTGCCGACGCCAAAGCGGGTCGTCTGGCCACAGGGGAAGATCCAGGCATAGCCGTTGGCCACCAGGGCTTTCTCCACGTAGAAGTGGAGCCCCGGTGCATCCCAGGTGATGGGCAGTTCGGTCTCCAGGCCGTAGCCCCGGGGGGCTTGCGTTGGGGTGTCTGCGCCCGGCTGTGATCGCCATCCCGAGGCATCTACCACGAATGAGGCCTGTACCCGGCCCCGCGTCGTGGCGGCGAAATCTGCTCCCATCTGCGTGACCCGGGCCTGCCACACGTCGGCGTTCGTCTGGGCCAGCATCTCCTGGCAGAAGCGCCGGTAGTCGAAGGTCACGAACGGATCGCGCAGGGGGAAGCGGACTTCCCGCTGACCGATGTGCAGCACCAGGGTGCGATGTACAGCCTGGATGGACCGTTCAGCGCCGACTGCCTGCACCGTTTGCAGCGGGGTGCCACAGGCGGACATCGGGTGGGATCCGATGGGGTACTGGTCGACCAGCAGAACCCGGTGATCCGGCAGTTGCATGGCGACGGCCAGGCCAGCAAAGCTCCCTCCCACGATCACCACGTCAAAATGCTCATCCATCAGCTTTTCCCCCGGACCAGAACCAGGCCCAACCCGAGGCTGAGCAGCAGGCCGACCCCGATCACGCCCCATTCCAGCAGAGACTTGCTGCGATCCAGGGCCATCAACGCGGCCGAGGGTTCGGCAGGGACGGCCGCACCCTCGCCGGCCTCCACGGTCAATTCGGCCGTGAGTGTCTCGCCCTCGCCGCTGACCGCGACCACCTGGTAGATGCCGGACGACACATTGGCGGGGATGGTAAATTCCTGATGGAAGTCCTCGTCGTCGCCCACGGTCACCGTGCCCAGAGTAGTCTCGAAACCAACGCCTTGCAACGAGATGGTGAATTCCTCACCGGCCTCGACGCCCTCCCCCTTCACGTTGATAGAACCGCCGGGGACCACGACCGCTGGCTCCACGGTTATCTCGGCCCCGCCGTGGGCCAGGGCGGGGACCGCGGGGAGCAGCATCAGCCCCAGGAGCAGTACCGCGCCCATCTGCCAGAGCCGGCGGAACGATGCTTGCCTAGCCATACCGGTCCTCCTTCTTTTCCACGGGCACCGGAAGGGTTGCCGTGCGATGGAGCATGCGCGCCATGCCGGCCACGGTCACGATCATCAGGACGGCGCTGGCGACCACCTGACCCACGTCCAGAACGGTCATGGTGGCGCCGGCCGCCACAGCTTTGCTCTCCATCCACAGTTGGCCGGAGGCGAAGGTGGCCAGGGCCAACAGCACGAGAAAGGTTGTGGTGATTCTCTTCATGGGGTCACTTCCTTGTCGAATCGTTTCGTGCCAACCTGCGTTTATCCCGGGTTCGATGCAAGCCCCTGAGGAAATCACCCCATCAGGTGGGGCGCGGGCCGGCTCAGCCAGGCGTAGCCAGCCAGGGCGATCAGCACGACCAGCAGCAGGGTGGCGGCCGCCACTATCCAGCGCCGTCGCCGGGGCGAGAGCCAGGGGCTACGGTCCACGAAGGGCACCAGCGCCAGCAGGGCAAAGAGGACACCGCTACCCACCAGCAGGCCCCGGATGCCAAAGACGTCTTCCAAGGGATAGAAGGGCAGGAACATCCACGGCGGCTTGGTCACCTCGGCGCCGGGAACACCGGCCTGGCCCAGAGGCGCTGGCCAGGCCAGGGCCAGTACGCCGACCAAGGCGAAGAGCAGGAGGCCGTAGCCGGTCATCCTGCGCAGATGCACCGTGAAGCGGGAGCTTCCCTGCTCCTTCGTAGGCGGCCCTGAGGTGGCATCCACCGTTGCCTTAGGGGAGATGCCCAACTGCTTGATCAGGTAGATATGGGCGATGATGAGCAGGGTGAAGGCGGCCGGCAACAGGGTGACATGGCCCAGATAGAGGCGGGTGAGAATCGGGACGCTGCGGCTAAACTCACTGGTGAACCAGACGCCCCATAGCCCCAGCAACTCGCCGATCTCCCGGTTGTGGGCCAGGGCCTCCACCCCCTCCTGATCCCACTTCAACACGGTACCTGTGAAGACAAAGCCCAGGGTCACGGCCAGCAGTCCGAGGCCCACCAGCCAGTTGATCTCGCGCGGCCGTTTGTAGCTGGCGGTGGTGAAGACCCGGATCAGGTGCAGCAGCGCCGTCACCACCACCAGGTTGGCCGTCCAGAAGTGGACGCTGCGGATAAAATCGCCAAAAGGGACCTGGGTAATGATATAAATCACGCTGTCATGGGCGTTGGCCGGATGGGGGTGGTAAAATTGGGCCAGCAACACCCCCGTGGCAATGAGGACAAGGAAGCCAAAGAGGGTGATGCCGCCTAGCAGGTAGGGCAGGCTGTTGGCGTGTTCGGGTACCGGGTAGGCCAGCCCCGACAGCCCCAGCCGCTCGTCCACTTTCTCCCAGAACGAATGTGAGTCGATCCGCACGTTGCGGTCAGTCGTGATGGTGGTCATGGTCATTCTCCTGATTCAGTCGCACCGCGGACACAGCCTGTCAGGCCCTTCTGGAGGGGGCCGGTGCCCATGTATCCTGCTGGCACGGCTCCACGATGTACTTCAGCGATGCCAATGGGAGTAGCCAGTCAGGCAGAGGCCCCAACAGAGCAAGAGCAGCGCCACCAGGAGGCTCACCGCCGTCGCGCCGGCAACCCTGGCGCCAAAGAGCGGCGTCACGATTAGACCAATGGCGACCAGGCTGCACAGCCAGATGACCAGGAGGATAGCCATAGTCTCTGAAGATGTAAAGCGATGGAGCCACTGTTTGAGGCCGTTCACGTCGTCTCTCCTTGACCGGCGTACTCCAACCGGCCGATGGGGTCTCTGATCGTACGGTAACCCATTGGGGCATCGCGCTCATCTGGCGTGGCTGCTGCCGATGGATCCAGATCATTCCTCTGCCTTGGCTGCCATGGTCGACAGTGTGGCCTCATCCGGTGGCACCCTCAGGCCAGAGAGGCGGGGCCAGAAGGCCGGCACCTGCGCTCGATAGGCCCGGTAGGCCTGGCCAAGCAGAAATTCCGGGTTTCCTCTGGGCGTGTCACCTCTGGTTGCAACTGTCGGCGAATTTCTGCCGGGATTTACTACCAGCATTATCGCGTGTTTCCCGAGCCCTCTACACCGTGCGATGGCGCACCGATGGGAAGCAGAATTGCCTGTTTTCCCCATCGTTTGATTGGCCGGTTTGAGGTTCTATCCTTCTGGCCTGCCGTATCCCGCCCGGTCGATGGCGGCCTGGATCTGGCCAGGGTCGATTTGGGTCGGGTCATAGTCGATGTAGGCCACCTCGGTCACCGGATTGACGTACACCTGGCGAATTCCCGCCACCCGCGCCAGCCGTCGTTCGAGGACCAGGGCGTCGCTGGCGCTACAGCCAAGCTGGTAGACCGGCAGCACCAGGTGTTTGCTGGTCTGCCTGCCAGTTCCTGTTTGTGTCTGCATGGATTAGCCTCCTCACTTGCCATTCAAGGAATGGTCGTAGCGCTGCTGCGCGGCGGCCACTGGCCGGTGACGTCGTCCAGGCGGGGCACGTCGCCGCCGCTGATGCGCCAGCCCCGGGACGTTCGAATCAACGCCAGATTCTGGGTGACCACGGCGCTGTAGATGGGCAGCCCGTTGCGTACCACGCTGAAATGAAGCCGGTACGTCACGCGAGCCAGCTTGTTTTCTTCGTGGACTGCCACGCTCTCCACGTCAAAACTGTGGAACTGCACCTGGTCGCTGCTGCCCAGTTGATCGGCAAAAGTCTGCAGCGCTTCCCACGTCTCGCCCAGGCCGGCCGCGTTGGCCCCTTCGTCCGGGGTGGCGAAGAACGGCTCGACGGCGTTCAGGTTGCGGCGATTCAACCCGGACTGTACGGCATCCGCCAGCTCTTCCACCGTTTGGCGCACGGCGCGTTCATTGTTGCTACAAGCTGTCAGCCACAACGGAACGACGATCACCATCAGACTGATCCAAAGCCACCGTTTTCTCATGGCGTCACCTCGCTTTCAATGGGGCACGCCTCGGACAGAGGCTGCCTCTCTGGCTACATCCGTCCTACGGCTGATCCACCAGACGCCTGCCAGGATCAGCGCCATGCCCGCCCCTTCGACCAGGCTCATCCGCTCGCCGAAGAAGACAGCGCCCAACAGGAGCGCAAAGGCCGGCGTCAGGAAAGTAAAGGTGTTGAGGCGGGTCAGCTCGCCCCGATGCAACAGGGAAAACCAGAGCCCAAAGGCCAGCGCCGTGCCCAACAGGCTCAGCACCAGCAACACGGCCACGAAGGTGGGCGCCCACGTGATCTGAACGGGCGACTCGAAGATCTGCGCGGCCAGGGAAAGCGGCACGCTGCCCAGGACAAACTGCCAGCCCGTGGCCATCCACAGGTCGACCTGCCCGGCCAGTCGTTTGAGCAGGACGTTGCCCACGGCCACGCCCAATGCTCCCAGCAGCACGTAGGCCACACCCAGCGGCGTACTGTTGGCGTTGCTGCCGAAGCCGGGCAGGGCTACCAGGATGATGCCGGCGAAGCCCAGTGCCAACCCCATTCGACGACGGGGCCCCAGTCGTTCCGCCAGCACGAAGTAGGCCAGACCTGCCGCTATCAAGGGTTGGGCGTTGGCAATGACGGTGGCCAGGCCGGGGCTGACGGCGCCGCCGGCCAGGAACATGCCTGTAAAGCCCAGGCCAGTGGCGCTGAGGCCTGCACCCAGGAGGGCCAGCCATGTGTTGGCATCTCGGGGTAGCGGGCGGCGTAGCACAGCAGCGACGGTTAGCAATCCCGCACCCGCTATCAAGGAGCGCAAGGCGGCAAAGGCCAGGGGAGGGGCCGCGGCCAGCCCGGTGGCGATGAGTGGGTAGCAGAGCGCCCACAAAAACGTCACTGCAATCAGGCGGGCCCGATCGCCGGCGCTGAAGGCCGGGCGGGCGGCTGCCGCCGGGGCAGAAATGGTCTGGAATGGTCCACGCTGGCGACTGTTGGCGCTCCTGGTTGTGATCTGCATGAGTTATCGGTTCGCTTTCAAAGATTTGATTGGATTTTAGGGTCTGTCAACCGGTTCAGGATCTGCCCGCACAACAGCAGTAACAACACGCCGCCCAACAGGACGCCGACCTGCCAAAGCCGCCGGGATTAGGCCCAGGATCTCCTGAATACGGGCGGCGTCCAACGTTTCTTCGTGCAGCAAGGCGGTGGCCAGTTGATCCAGTTGGGCACGGTACGTGGTCAGCAGGTCCACCGCCTGTTGGTGTGCATCCTCCAGCAAGCGCTTTACCTCCTGGTCGATCAGACTGGCCGTGGTCTCGCTGTACTCCCGTTCCAGGGCCAGGTCCCGGCCCAGAAAGGGGTGAGTTTCGCCGGTCCGGTAGCCCACAGGACCTACCGCCTCGCTCATCCCCCAGCGGGCGACCATGCCCTGGGCCAGCCAGGTGGCCTGCAGGAAATCGTTCTCGGCGCCGCTGGTCATCTGCTGCAAGGCGACCTCCTCGGCGGCCCGCCCGCCCATCAGGACCGTCAGCCGGGTAAGCAGGTCGTCACGGCTGTGGTTATAGCGCTCTTCCTGGGGTAACTGGGCCGTCAGGCCCAGCGCCCGGCCATGGGGGATAATGGTCACCCGATGGACAGGGTCGGCGCCAGGAAGCAGGCTAGCGATCAAGGCGTGGCCAGCTTCATGATAGGCCACCGTACGGCGTTCCCGTTCGTCCAGGAGCGGGCTGCCTTCCACGCCCAGCACGATCTTGTCCAGCGCATCCTGGAAATCGACCATCTCCACCTGAATCTTGTTGCGGCGGGCGGCGATGAGCGCCGCTTCATTGCACAGGTTGGCCAGATCGGCGCCCGCAAAGCCGGGAGTCGCCCGACTCAACATGGCCAGATCCACGTCATCCGCCAGGGGCATTCCCCGGCTGTGAATGCGGAGAATGCCCTCGCGGCCCAGCCGGTCCGGCAGCCCGACGACCACCTGGCGGTCGAAGCGGCCGGGGCGCAGCAGCGCCGGGTCCAGCACGTCGGGCCGGTTAGTGGCGGCGATGACGATCACGTTATCACCATGGTCGAAGCCATCCATCTCTACCAGCAGCTGGTTGAGGGTCTGCTCGCGCTCATCGTTGCCGCCGCCGAAGCCGGCGCCGCGCTGGCGGCCCACTGCATCCAGTTCGTCCACGAAGACGATGCTGGCAGGCGTCTCTTTCGCTTTTTTGAAGAGATCGCGCACCCGGCTGGCGCCCACGCCCACGAAGACTTCGACAAATTCCGAGGCGCTGATGGCATAGAAGGGCACCTGGGCTTCCCCGGCCACCGCACGGGCCAGCAACGTCTTGCCGGTGCCGGGGGGGCCGACCAGTAACACGCCGCGGGGGATCCTGGCTCCTAGCCGCCGGTACTTGGCTGGAGATTTGAGAAAGTCCACCACCTCGGCCAGTTCGAGTTTGGCCTGTTCCACGCCGGCCACGTCGGCAAAAGAGATCCGGGGCCGGGCGGGATCATACTGGCGGGCCTTGCTGTGGGCGAAGTCGAAGATGCTGCCCTGGGCTTGGCGCATCTGGCGGGCCGAAGTGTAGAATAGCCCGACCAGCAGCAGTAGGGGGAGACCGTTGACCAACAGCATCGCGGGCCATGGTGTGCCGGCTGCGCGGGCAGTCACCGCCACGCCCTTGGCCTCCAGCAACGGCAGCAGGCGCGCATCCTCTACGGGCGGCAGGGTGGTGGCGAAGGTCATATGTTCCACCGGTTCGATCTGTTCATCCGGCGCCCAGAGAATGGGTTCTTTGAACGTGCCCTGCACCTGCTGGTCCTTGATCTCCACCTGGGCCACGTTGCCAGCCTTCACCTGCTCTAGAAAGGCGGTGTAGGGCAGCTCAGCCCGTAGTGCTTCATGTGGAATGAACAGCCAGAAGTTCAACAATAGAGCAATCAAGGTCAGTATCAGCCAGAACCAGCGGGAAAACCGCGCCCCCTGTGGCGGCCGTTCATTTGGGTCGTCTTGACCGTATTGCATGGAGGGTCCCATTGTACTTACCCCCTTGCTTCGAGATGTCTGGAACTCAAGCGCACTGGGTTATACAAAATGTAGCACAGCGTCTCCTGGGACATCAGCGCCAGTCTGCAGGTTTGATCCCCGCAATTTGGCCCGGTCCTGGGGCGTGTTGACATCTTTGAAGCCATATTGGCAGAGGGCTTTGGGGTAAAGTTTGTTCAGGCTCTGCAGGGTGGGCAGGACGACTTTCGGTGCAAAGGGAAGGGAAGCATATGCAGCAGCCTCAACGCCCCGGCCAATAAAAAGGTAGTGTCGCCGGTTGCATCCGCGGCGGAGCCCTGCGGGCTGTTCCAGAAGAACTGCAAAGTCATTAGCGTCTTCGCGGCTGCCTCAGCATGTATTAAATAGGAATGTTCAATGCCGATGGTGTTATATGCACCCCTATCCTACACATTGGATTCGGCGCGGGCAGCCCCAGGACGGCGCCACACGTACACCAGCAGCGGCAGTCCCATGGCCACTGCGGCCAGACTGATGAGCTGAGCCTGGTTCAGGCCAAAGGCAATCGGGCGGTAGGCACTCCAGAAGGTGATGAGGAAGCGTCCGCTGGAGTAGAGCAGCAGGTAGATCAGAAAGATCGCACCGTCCGGGAGATTTCGTTTGCGCAGTTGCCACAGCAAAGCGAAGATGCCCACATTCATGATCAGTTCGTAGATCGGCGTGGGCGTGTAGTAGACGCCCAGCTCGGGCACCAGGGCGTGGGGGCTGGTGTAGGCAATGCCGAAGGGGCCGGCGGTGGGTTTGCCCATGGCGTCGCCGGTGATCACACAGGCGATCCGCCCGAGGCCCTGGCCCAGGGCCTCGGCCGGCGCCAACGTGTCCAACAGGACCGGCACCCGCCAGCCGCGCCGCCAGGCCAGGACAACCAGCGCTGTCAGCCCGCCGAACACGCCGCCCCAGATGGCCAGCCCGCCCTGCCAGATGTAAAGCACCCGAATCGGATCCAGGCTGTAGACGTGGTCCCAGTGGTCGGCCACGTGGAAAAGGCGGGCGCCGACGATGCCCGCCGGCACGAGCCAGATAGCCAGATCGTCGATGACCTCTCGGCCCAATCCCCGGCGTTTTGCCTCGCGCCTGGCGACCCAAATGCCGACGAGAATGGCGAGCAGGATGATTAGACTGTACCAGCGCACGGTAAAGTGGCCAATGGTGAAGAGAATGGGATCGATGGGCATGGTGATCATGATCAATCTTCAGTTTCGAGCCTTCGCTGACGCACCTGTGCCCGCAGCAGGCGCGCGGTTTCCTCGGGGAGGGCGGTGGAGATGCTGATGCCGCTGCCCAGTTCGAAGCCGGCCGGGGTGGTGAGACGGGGGACGATCTGGACGTGCCAGAGGTAGTAGTTCAAGTGTGCCTCCCCTACCGGCGCCGTCTGGATCACGTAGTTGAAATCCAGGCCCTGCAACTGCGCCGTCAGCGCCCGCAAGGTGTCCCGCAGCACAACGGCCAGGTCGGAGAGCTCTTCGTCTGCTACATCGCCGAAGGCAGCCACATGCCGATTGGGCAGGATCCAGGTCTCGTAGGGTGCTTGCGGAGCGAACGGCTGCAGTACGGTGAAGTGTTCGGACTGAAAGACGAGGCGCTCGCCAGCGGCGATTTCGGCCTCACGCAAGTCACAGTAGATGCAGCGACCTGTGTCGTCGTAGTAGGCACGGGCCACGTCGTGCTTGCGACGGATCGGCGGCGGCACCAGCGGGGTGGCGATCAACTGGGAGTGGGGATGGGCCAGGGACGTTCCCGCCCCTTTGCCCTGGTTGCGGAAGATCAGGATGATCTTGAGGCGGGGGTCGTGGCGCAAGGCGTTGTAGCGTGTCCGGTAGGCCACCAGGACGTTTTCCACTTCAACCGCTTCCATCTCAGCCAGGGGACGGGCGTGATCAGGCGTCTCGATGCTCACTTCGTGGATGCCCACGCCGTCCATCCTCGTGAAGAGGGCGCCCTGGTGGCGGCGGGTCAGGCTGCCCGTGGGGGTGAGCGCCGGGTACTTGTTGGTGACCACCCGCACCTGCCAGCCCGCATGGGTGCCAATCCGGAAGGTTTCCTCTTCGGGCGTGCGCTGTTCGTTGCCCGGACAGAAGGGACAATCCGGATCCCATGCCGGCGCCATGGGGCGCTGGTGCTGTGGGAAATCCTCCGGGCGTTTCGCCCGTTCTGGGGCGAGCAGGACCCACTCCCGTGTGGTGGGGTCCTGGCGGAATTCAGACATGGGATGTTATCTCCTCATCCAAGATCTGGCGAAGGCTGGCGATCAGACAACCTGCACGGTGTATTTGTCCGGCCGGCAGCAGATGTCCTGCCCGTCACAGTCTACATGGGTACAACGGAAGATGAAGTGGACTTCCTGCACATCGGCTGGAAAGGGCCCCAGCGTGTGCTGATAACGGCACACGCCGGCCATCACACCGCCCACGGGCACCATTTCGGCCGTCTGGGCAGGTAGGGCGTCTGGCCACCAGGTGAGGGTGCCTGGACAGTTGGTGCGAATCACCAGCCGGTCTCCGGAGGAGACCTGCGTCACCGGATCGACAAAGCTCCACACCACGGTGTGCGGTACGATATGCCGGTTTAAGTCCGCGGGGACCGAGACCCCGAGCATCTGGTAGACGCTCTTCAGGTGGGTGCGGAACAGATCGTCAAATTCTGGATCGTTGCCCGAGTTCTGGTCCTCGCCGAACCACCAGAACCAGTCGCTGCCTTCGGCGATGTAGAGGGCGGTGAACAGGGCTGGGGCGACATCGGGGGCGGCCCTGAGGTGGTCGAGCAAGGTTCGGGCCTCTCCTAGCAGTTGCCAGGCCAGGTTCTCCTCTCCCTCGCCGATCCAGGTGCCCAGGTCCACACCCGGCATGGACCCATTTTCGTCGATCCAGGAACCGGTGAAGAGATCGTACACTTTTGTCTGTTGCGCCGGCGGATGCGGGGGAATGTTCCGCCTGGCATTGCCCTCCAGGTATTCGGCGAAAGTGACCGTCTGGATGGCGGTCTCTTGCTCCAGCAAGGTGTAGAGGGCGTGGAGAAAAGGCCGGGCATCCTCCCGGTACGCGCCCCAGGCGTTCTCGCCATCCAGGATCACCGTCAATATCCGGTCCTCGTCGCTGCGGAGCGGTCGGACGAATCGCTCCTGGATCTGGCCCAGGAAGTCCCGGGCTGCCTGCTGGGCGTCGGGGTAGGCATGGTAGTGGAAGCCGATGGCGTCGGAAAGTTGGGTATCCCGGAAGAAGACGCTCAGGGCAGCGTCCCCCTCCTCGGCCCGGTAGGGTTGACAGAGCACATCAGGGTTGTCCACGTCGTAGCCCCAGCGTCCAGAGCGGGCCAGTACACCCCGGTCGGTGGCGATCCAATGGATGCCGTCCCGTGCGAAGAAGGGCACCACTGCCTGACTGACCGCGCCCTCGGCAGGCCACATCCCCCGGGGTGTCCGTCCAAACCAGCGTCGGTACGCTTCCACGGCCAGCTGAACCTGGGCTTCGGCATCCTCAGGGTGGGCGAAGCGGGGTGGAAACGTGGTTCCGGGTCGGTCGATGGTCGCCTGGTCCGTGTCCACCAGCAAGGGAAGGATGGGGTGATAGAAGGGCGTGGTTGAGACCTCGATCTGTCCCTGTTCCTGAAGCTGACGGTGGATGGGGATCACCGCCCGCATGATCTTATACTGCTCGGCGACCATCGCTTCCATGTCGGCTGTGCTGAAATGGTGTCCTTGCTGCACGAAACGGTTCACCGAGGCGACCTCGTTCGTCACCAGGGTCACCTCCCCCTTGCGGAACTCCTGGCCGAACCAGGCCAGGTTGAACCACATCTGCAGATCCCGCAGGTCCTGAACGGTGAAAGGGCGGCCCTCTCGCCGTTGGATGAAGAGCTCTTTGTAGCGGGGATGGGGGAAGATCTGGTTGTGCCAGTCGGCATCGAAAAAGTTGGCGAGGACGAATTCCCGCTCCCCGTCGGTCAGGGTCTCGGCCGGCTTCAGGGTCAGATCCAGGGCGCGGTCGGTGGCGCCCCGTTCCACGTAGTCCTCGATCTGCCAGAGCAAGGCCGGCGTGAGATTGATGGTCAGGTGGAGGTCAGGGTGCTCCGCGACCAGGGCGGCCATCGAGTAGTAGTCGCGGATCGCGTGCAGGCGCACCCACGGGTAACGATAACTGCCCGCCTGGGTGGGATGGGCCAGCTCCTTGTAGACCGGCTGGTGTTGGTGCCAAAGGAGGGCCAGGTAGAGCTTGGGGCCCACTCGAAATGACGCCACATCGCTGACCCCATGGCTGTTGGGCCCGTGGCCTTCCATGAGATAGCTCACTCGATCGCCCGGGTCAAACGGGCCCAGCTCAGCCCGCCAGTAACTGTTCACACCGGCGTTGTATTGCCAGGTGGCGGCCACGGTGCCCTGGCGGGTGGTTCCATCTGCCTGTTCCACCCTATACACCACCTCGACCTGCTGCCCCAGTTCAATGGGCCAGGTGCCTATGAGTAGGGTCACGCGTTCACCGGGGCTGACCCGGTGGGGGGAGCGTGGTGCATCCGGGGTTAGATGCCAGACTTTCATCGTTTCCTCCGGCTCCGACCGTCTTCAGGTTGTTGCAGACTACCCACTTCGTTCCCGCCTGGCCTGGGAGCGGGCTTTGGCCGCTTCGATACGCGCCTTCGCCTGTTCCGACAACCGCGTGGGACCCGCCTTGCCCTCGCCTGTCTTCTTCTGTTTCTTTGTTTCACCCGGCCCGCGGCTTTCGTCCAGCGCGGCCAAAGTGTGCTCCTTGATGAGTTGGATCTGCCGCGGGTCAAAGAGGTCAGGCCCTAGCCGTGGCACCGGCACAAAGCCGGAACGACCCCTTTGATACCAGGGGACCGTGGCGATGCTCTGCCGCTCGATCTTTTCGTGGAGCTTCATCATGCCGTAGATCAGCGCTTCCGGCGTCGGCGGACATCCCGGCACGTAGACGTCCACGGGAATATACTTGTCGATGCCGCTGACGACATTGTAGCCTTCCTTGAAAGGGCCGCCGCCGGTGGCGCAGGCGCCCATGGCGATCACGTAGCGCGGTTCGGCCATTTGATTGTAGATACGCACGATGGCCGGCACCATCTTCTTGGTCACCGTGCCGGAGACGATCATCAGGTCAGCCTGACGGGGGCTGGGGCGCATCACCTCCATGCCGAAACGGGCACAGTCATAACGGCTGGCCATGGCGGCAATCATCTCGATGGCACAGCAGGCCAGGCCGAAGAGCAGGGGCCACATGCTGGAGGCACGGCTCCAGTTGTAGAGCCTGTCCAGGGTGGTCACTGCTACCGTACTTTGAAGTTCTTCAGGGACTGTGATCGTGTCGTGTAGATACGGCTGCAGTTGCGCCTGCTTCAGCCTTCGAAATTTTTCCGGGTCAGCGTTCATCCTCGGCGCTCCTCGAGGGGTTTTCCGCAAAGTAGCCATCTGGTAGGGTCTGGAGTGCCATGGTGGCCATCAGTTGGGCCCGGTAACTGTGTCGTCCGTCATGGCCCGCCGCGGCCACGGCTGCCACCAGGCTGGCCGGTTGGACGCGTTCGGGATCGTAGGCCGCCGCGGCAATCCCATCGGTCAGGGCAACCTGGGCCATCAACACGCCCTCCACCTGTAACAGGCCGTTGCGCACCCTGGTGGCACAGCGTGGGCATCCCATTCCCCAAACTGCCAGGTAGGCTACCTGGGCTGTCTCCAGGGCACCGGGCTCCAGGGGCTTTTCAAACGGCTCTACCGAACATGCTTGCTCATGGTCACACATCGGTCACACTCCTTCATGCGATGGACGTCGATTGGCCCGGTCCTCGCTACGCCAGGATCCGGGCGGAATAGTGATGGGCGTCATCACTGGCGGCAGCCACGGCTGCTGGAAAGACGTCGGGAGAAACCTGTGTCGGATCGTAGCGCACCCGGGCCAGGCCTGGCGCCAGGGCCACTTCCACCGTCAGAACCCCTTCCAGCCGCAGCAAACTGTCGTAGACACGCATGGCGCAGACCGGACAGCCCATGCCCTGCACCAGGAGCAAGGTCGTCTGGGCCTGGGCCAGGGCGGCCGGGTCTACATTCTTTTCCACTGGAAACCATCGAAACCAGATATGCTGCGGGTGATCGGGCCCAGAGAACGGCATACGTACTTTCCCTCACGCCGAGTCGATGCCTTACCTGTCCCCCAGGGTAGCCCCAGACGCCCCCCGGTGGGAGCGCAGAGCGGCCTATTGGGTCCAGGCGAAATTGCCTGTCAAGGCATGAAGTCGGCCTTTTCTTGGGGATGCGGCGGACTGTTCGGGCTTGGGCAGGAGGAACAAGGCCAGGGGGAAGGCGCCGTCGAAATCGCTCCCGGTTGGCCCCGCTGCTGTCCCAGATGAAGGGCTCGTCCAGGAGGGAGGCAGGTGTGTGACGGGCGTCGCCTGCCGGCGTCATGGGGGGACGGAAACCAACGGACGGGAAGGGATATCCCTTCCCGTCCGTTGGTTTCCTGCGCGCTTCGGCCTTAGTGATGGTGCTGGTGATGTTCACCTTCGCCGGACTGGAGGTACTTCTCCGGCTCTTTGTCGAAGGCGGTCTTGCAGCCAGGGGCGCAGAAGTAGTAGGTCTGGCCCTGGTACTCGGACTTGTGCCGGGCGGTTTCACTGTCTACCATCATGCCGCAGACAGGATCCTTGACCTGTGCCATTGCTCGTCTCCTTTCTTGAAATGGGTTGAGAAAGTGAACCTCTGATTGGGACCGGGAAGTCCCGGTTGACCCATCTGGCTATGCTTTGACGACCACCTTGCCCCGCAGCATGCCCATCTGGCACTGGAAGGGGATCTCCCCTGGTTCCTCCGGCGTGAACTCGATGGTCACGGTCTCCCCCTCTGGGAGCTTGGCCGACTTGTTGATCTTGTCGAAGACGACCATTTCACTGCACAGGGCCGACTCCTGGCGGTTGAAGAGCAGGCGCACGGGTTTGCCCCGCTTGACCACGATGACATCGGGATCGTAGCCGCCCTTGACGGTGATGGGCACTTCCTGCACACCGGCCACCTCGGCCACCTGCACGCCCTCCTTGCGGTAGAGCCAGAAATACCAGACGATCCAGGCGATGAGCGCCAGGCCGGCGATGTTGACGAAAAGCGTTGTGATGTCCATGAGAACCTCCTATGTCTATCCAGTCTATGTTCGGTCGTGGTGCGTGGTGCGTATACTGGTTCACGCACCACGCACCACGCACCACGTTACGCTGCAAAACTCCTGGCCTTGAAGAAGCGCAGCCGGTTGGCGTTGGTGACCACGGTCACGCTGGAGGCTGCCATGGCGGCCCCGGCGATGATGGGCGAGAGCAGGATGCCGAAGAAGGGGTAGAGCACGCCGGCAGCCACCGGGATCCCCAGGGTGTTGTAGATGAACGCTCCAAAGAGGCTCTGTTTGGCGTTGCGCATGGTGGCCCGGCTGATTTCGATGGCGTAGGCCACCCCCTTGAGGCTGCCGCCGATCAGGGTGATGTCCGCGGCCTCGATGGCCACGTCCGTGCCGGTGCCGATGGCAAAGCCCACGTCGGCCTCCACCAGGGCCGGGGCGTCGTTGATGCCGTCGCCCACCATGCCCACTTTGCGGTTTCCGCCCTTCAGCAGGTGCACCTGCATGGCCTTGTCCTCGGGCAACACCTCGGCCAGCACCCGGTCGATGCCCACCTGGCGGGCGATGGCCCGGGCCGTGCGCTCGTTGTCGCCGGTCAGCATCACCACCTCCAGCCCCATCTCCTGCATCACCCGGATGGCCTCGATGGAGTCCTCTTTGATGGTGTCGGCCACGGCCACCACACCGGCGGCCTGACCGTCCACGGCCACGACCATGGCCGTCTTGCCTTCCTCCTGCAGCCGGGTCACCTCTGCATCCACCAGGGAGGTGTCCACCTTGTAGCGTTGCATCAGCTTGGCGTTGCCCACCAGCACCTGACGGCCGTCCACCACGGTCTCCACGCCGTGACCGGGGATGGCCTCGAATTCGGTCGGTTCAACCAGCTCGATGTTGCGGCCGCGCGCCCCGTCCACAATGGCCTGGGCCAGGGGATGCTCGCTGGGCCGGTCGGCGCTGGCGGCCAGGCGCAGCAGCGTCGCCTCGTCGAAACCGTTGGCCGGCACGGCATCGGTCAGTTCCGGCTTGCCCTTGGTGATGGTGCCGGTCTTGTCCAGCACGATCACCTTGAGCTGGGAGGCCATCTGCAGGGCCTCGCCGTTGCGGATGAGCACGCCATGTTCGGCGGCCTTGCCGACACCGGCCACCAGGCTCAGGGGCACGGCCATGCCGATGGCGCAGGGGCAGGCGATGATCAGCACGGTCACCGCGGTGACCACGGCAAAGGCCAGCACAGGGCTGGGCCCGAAGTTGAACCAGACCAGGAAGGTGAGGATGGAAATGATCATCACCGTGGGCACAAAGTAGCCGGAGATCACATCCACCAGGCGGGCGATGGGCGCCTTGCTGCCCATGGCGTCCTGGACCATCTTGACGATCTGGGCCAGGGCCGTGTCCTTGCCCACCTTGGTGGCCCGGAACTTGAAGCTGCCCGTGGTGTTGACCGTGGCGCCGATCACTTCGTCGCCCGGCCCTTTGTCCACCGGCAGGCTTTCGCCGGTGACCATGGACTCGTCAATGGCCGAGCGGCCCTCCACGATCTCGCCGTCCACCGGAATTTTCTCGCCGGGGCGCACCACCACGATGTCGCCCACCAGCACCTCTTCCACGGGGATCTCCACCTCCTGGCCGTTGCGGATGACCCGGGCGGTCTTGGCCTGCAGGTCCATCAACTTGCGGATGGCCTGGCTGGTCTGGCCTTTCGCCCGCACCTCCAGGGCCTGGCCCAACACCACCAGGGCCGTCACCACGGCGGTCACATCGTAGAAGGGTGTGGCCGTGCCTTCTGGGAACAGGCTCGGAAAGAAGATGGCCACAGTCGAATAGATCCAGGCCGCGCTGGTGCCCAGGGCGATCAGCGTGTTCATGTCCGCTGTGTGATGCTTAAAGGCCGTCCAGCCCCCGGTGAAGAACTGTCGCCCGGAGTAGGCCATCACCGGGATGGTGGCGATGCCCGACAAGACGAAGAGCCACCAGATCAGGCTTTCCGATGCGTTTTTTACGAAGAGATTGGGCAGGTAGAGCCAGGGCAGCTCCGGATAGGCCACCAGCATCACCGGGATGCTAATGGCGGCGGCGAACCAGAACTTGCGCATCAGGTTCCGGTATTCCCGCTGATGGGCCGCGGTCTCCTCGTCCACGGTCTCTTCCTGCTCCACCGGTCGAGCCGCCTGGTAGCCGGTGGATTCGATGGCCTGTTTGATGGCGGCGAATTCCACCTGGCCGGCGATGTAGCGGATGTGGGCCGAATCGGTGCCCGGGTTGACCGTGGTTTCCAGCACGCCGGGGACCTGGTACAGGGCCTCCTCGATAAAGCGGACGCAGGAAGCACAGTGCAGTCCAGGTGTGATGCGCACGTGCATCTCGGCTGCCCCCACGTCGTAGCCCGCCTGCTTGATAGCGCCGACAAGGGTTCCCACGTCCACTTGCTCTGGGTGGTAGGCCACATGGGCTTTGCCCAGGGAGAAATTGACATGGGCCTTCTCGACCCCTGGAACCGACTGCAAGGTGCGCTCGACCGTCACCACACAGGACGAGCAGGTCATCCCGGCCACAGGCAGCTCCAATTCCAGGGGGCCTGCCAGCTCTGGATTGAAGCCGGTTGTGGCCGAGTGAGGCATGACTGTCTCAACTTGCCCGCCATGTTCCCGGTCGAACTGCTCCGCGCAACGGTCCGAGCAGAAGTATGTCGTCACACCATCCACGGTGCGGGTTTGGGCTGCGTCGGCCGGGTTGATCTCCATACCGCAGACCGGATCGGTCACGGTCTGTCTGACATGGACTTCACCACTTGTTTCTTTCACGATTTCGCCTCCTCAAGACATTTGGGCAAAAAGCGCCGTCAACTCTTCACGTAGCTGTTGGTGTGCCTTGGCACTCTGCGCCGTCTCTACAGTCTGCAGGCAGTGGTCCAGGTGGCTGGCCAACAACAGCAGGCTGATTTGCCTGATGGCCCCCTGGATTGCCTGCATCTGCTGCAGGATGGCCATGCAGGGCTGATCTTCGTCTATCATGTGAGCCACCCCCCGGATGTGGCCTTCGACGCTGCGGAGCCGGCGTGTCACTTCGGTACGGGTTTGGACGTCCATGGCGTCGTGCTCCTTTCTCCACGCTGTTACTATAGAGCACCCCTCCCCATGGGGGGAGGGGTGTTTGGCCTGTGATCCATAGGCAAAATGGCGCGGTCCAGCTTCGCAAGTCCATCTCCTGCAGTTCCTTCTCCGCCGGCCGGCTGCCTCGCGCGCCAGAAAGTGTGCCTTCTGGTTCCATCTCGAATAGGCGTACCAGCTCCAGATGGTTCTGGCCGGCCGTGTGGCCCCATTGGCCAAGGTCACGCAACGGCCAATGGGAGACTCAGAGAGGGTGCTCCGGTTTGTGGAGGATAAGTAAGGCCAGGGGGGCCAGGGGACCGTTGAAGTGTTCGGCCGCGATCAGCCCTGGGAAGCGCCGGTACTCCTCCTCGTTCAGGAGGCGAGCGCTGAAAAAGTGCCCTATCCATGCCAACAGGCGAATGCGCCAGGCATCCCCCGCGATTTCGGTGAGCAGGATCATGTGGCCGCCTGGACGCAGTCGCGTCCAGGCTTTGGCCACCACCGCTTCCGGCTCAGGTAGATGTTCGAAGGCCCAGGTAGAGACGATGAGGTCGAAGGGACCTTCGGGCCAGGGATCGACCAGCAGATCCAATTGCTGGAACTCAACGTGAGCCAGATGGCCGAACTTGGCCCGGGCCTGGGCCAGCATGTCGGGGGAGCGATCGACCCCGCTGTAGGCGCCGAAGGGCAGCCCCAGGGCCAGCAAGCGCTCCAGGTTGGCGCCGGTGCCACAACCCAGGTCCAGGACACGCCCGCCTGGAGGCAGATGGGTGGCCAGTGCCCGGTCCAGGGCGAGGTGGGCGTCGGGGTAGAGCCAGTCCCGCCAGAGGGGGGCTGCGGCGTCGTAGCGGCTGGCGACGGCGCGGTAGAGGGTTGGTACTTCCACCGGTGCTCTAGCCAGTACGGCCAGGCCGAGGCCGATTTCGGCCATACCGGCGGCCCGTAACAGCCAGTTGGGCCAGGCGGCCAGCCATGCCATCGTTCGACGATAGGCCTTTGGGGCTGGAGGGATTTGCCACAGCCGCACGTAGGCGCGACCTGAGGTGAACAAAGGAACACCGTCCAGGAGCAGGAAGGCTCCCACCCAGCGCAGCAGTTTTTTATTGGCCATGATGCCTCCTATCTTCCGATAAAATCCACCTCGACGCCGTAGATGGCCGGTACCCACGCCAGCAGGAATCTTTCCCCCGGTGCTCAACCTGGTGGTTTCAACGCGGGAATGGGTCTTGCCTCCTTATCTTGGGCAGGCCCAGACGTCGGTTCCAGCCAGGACGCTGGTGCCTCGGCAAAGCGGCGGGCGCAATCCGGGCTGCACAGATAATAGATCTTACCCTGGTAAGTGACCTGCTCGGCTACCTCTGGCCTCACCTTCTGTCGGCAGACCGGGTCCACGGGCCAGGTCAGGAAAAGGTCGTGGCATCGCTCGGAGCAGAAGAAGTAGGTTTGTCCCCGGTAAATCTGCTTGCAGGCAGCCAGCTCGGGGGTAAGCCGCATGCCGCACACCGGGTCCTGGGCCACCGCCTCACCCTCCTGCTCTGGGACCGCTATCACCCGATCCCGGTGCTGCCAGGCCGCCTGTATCGCTGCAGCCAAGGGAACAGCCAACAGGGCACCCGCCAGCCCCAGCAGTCGTCCGCCAGCCACGAAGGCAATGAGGACCAGCAGCGGATGCAGCCGGAGTGTGCGCTGGTAGAGGCGGGGCACCAGCACATAGCCCTCCACCAGGTTCACGACGATGTACCACGCCACCGCGCCCAAGGCCATGTTCCAGGAGTGGGGCAGACTGACCAGGACTGCGGCCAGCATGGTTACGGCGCCCCCCAGAAAGGGGATCACCTCCAGCACCCCACCGACCAGGCCCAGGAGCAGGGCGTAGGGTACCCCGAGCAGATACAACCCCACCCCAAACGCCACGGCGATGTAGAGCGCCAGCAGCCCCTGGCTCCAAGTCCAGCGCACCACCTGCTGGCCCAGGTGAGCGGAAAGGTACCAGGCGCGCAGGTGATAGGGTTCGGGCAACAGGTCAAACAGCAGGCGACGGGGTGCGTTGGGATCGATGGCCAGAAAGTAGGCCAGGGCCAGGACCAGCGTCCCATCCATCAGCAGACTGCTGAGGTTAATGGCCCAGCGTCCCATGCCAGCCATCCAGTTCTGCACCATGGCCCCCATCTGGACAGGCAGTTCGAGTAGAGGGGTCAGCCCAGGATAGCGGGCGGTCTCCTGCTGCCATTGCATGGTCATCTGATCCAGCCAGGCGGCCCACGAACCGTTGGCGATCTGGCTGGCCTGCTCTACGATCCCGGGGACCAGGGCATAGAGGGCCAGGGCGAGCAGGGCCAACAGAAGCAGATAGAGCAGCGACACACCCACGCCGCGGGGCAACCCATGCCGTGCCAACCAGTTAAGAGGTGGCTGCATGACGGCCGCCAGCAGCATGGCCACCGCCAACAGGATCAGTACATCGGTCAGATAGAGTGCCAGCCCCAGGGCAGCGACCGCCGCTCCGATCTGTACCAGCAACTTGGGCGAGCAGTGCAAGGTGATCTCGTCTGGCACCGTCATCTCCTGTTGTCCAGGGGTCGCTTCTCCCACTGGCGCGGCACAGACTCTGCCCGGCAGGGGACGCAACCAGTCTTGCCACCGGAGATACCAGGGTCGAGGGTCAGGCATTTCAGCCAGATAGTGTTTAGCCAGTCGCCGGCCATCGGCCATCAATGCCTGGCCGTGGTTGAAATCCCAAAACCCCAGGGCAGCCTGTGTCCACAGAGGAAAGGTCTCTTCTGTCTCTGATGTAACCATCCCTGGGCCTCCACGCCAAGGGCGATTTGGCCACGTTCCAATAGGCAAAGATGCCTGGCCTTATGAAGACCCCCCAGTAGATTTCCCCCTTCTCGGCCGGGGTGTGGGAAATTCTCCGTCCTTTGGTCAGGTTGTGTTGATATTGGGAAGTTTCACAGCAGAGTACGCAGCACCCAGAGGGTTCCCGGAATTTCTGTCGGGATTTACTAAGGGCGCCCATCCGGCACCGCGACAGGCAACATTGCCTATGGACGCCAGGCGAAACAGCGCTTATGGAAACGGAAAAACACGCCATATTGGGGGCAGAGGAGCCATCCTGCAAAGGCGTTGCTGGCTTTCAGGTGCATGGGAAAGGAGCGTACAGGGCATGAGCGCGAAGACTCCATCGCAGGGGGAGGAAGCAGTCGGACAGCCTGGCATCAATCGCCGCGAGTTTTTGACCTACGCCTGGGGCGTCGCCATGGGGCTCCTGGCAGCGGAAGGGGGCGCCGCCACCTATTTCTTCCTGCTCCCGCGTTTTCGCGCAGGGGAGTTCGGCGGCAAGTTTCAACTGGGCCCGACCAGTTCCCTGCCACCGCCGGGAACACTGCCCCCAGTTCTGAGCACGGCGGGCAAGTAC
The DNA here is from genome assembly GCF_006569185.2 of Litorilinea aerophila. Classification (NCBI taxonomy): domain Bacteria; kingdom Bacillati; phylum Chloroflexota; class Caldilineae; order Caldilineales; family Caldilineaceae; genus Litorilinea; species Litorilinea aerophila. The sequence goes on from NZ_VIGC02000008.1 coordinate 92,604, forward strand.
TGGCTGGTCCATACAGAGGTGGGCGTCAAGGCCCTGTACCAGGTCTGCACCCACCTGGGCTGCCTCTACAAATGGAGCGAGTCCAACCAGCGCTTCGAGTGCCCTTGCCATGGCTCCAAGTTCACGGCCGAGGGTGACTACATCGAGGGCCCGGCTCCCCGCTCGCTGGACCAGTTCGTGGTCGAAATCGTGCAGGATGGAGTCGTGGTGGCCACGACCCAAGAGACAGAAGACGCCATTGTTCCACCTGCCGTTCGGGGGACCCCCTGGGCCTTGTCTGCCCAAGTTGTGGTGGACACCGGGCGCCGCATCCTGGGTAAGCCTGCCGCCAAGTCGCCGGCACGGCGAGCAGGGTGACAGCCCCTGCCCATAGGGGCGGTTGCCTCTTGCAGGGACTGTCACCGCTGGGACAGGGTGTGTACCCCATTTGGGGGCAACAGCAGCCACAGCATGAACGTCGCTGCCTGTTGTCCTCCCAAATGGGACACACCCGCTGGGACATCCGTCAAACCCATGGATGGATAGACGGTCCTCTATTCGACCACCTGGATCACGCCAATCAACCCGCCTGGCTCCACACCGTCATTCGTGACATGGTGTAGGACATGGCAGTGGAAAATCCACGTGCCCACGTTGTCGGCGGTGAACTCAATGTCGATGATCTCGCCAGGGTTGACGGGCACGGTGTTGCGCGTGAGCTGCTGGGCAGGGGGCAGGGGCACGCCGTCGTAGCCCACAATACGGAAATTCATGCCGTGCAGGTGCATGGGATGGGTGAACTGGCCGATGGCAGCCAGGCGGATGCGCACGGTCTCGCCCTTCTTCACCACGATTGGCTCCGTGTCCGGATAGGCTTTGCCGTTGATGGTGAAGTAGTTGGGCTCGCTGCCCGCCATGGGCATGGCCGGGTAGGTCTCCCCATCAGGCCCCACCCGCCACTCCGACAACATCCACATCACGTCCACGTCGGGCCCCGCGGCCCGAGGTCGCGCTGGGTCGACGATGAACGGGGCGTAAAGTCCCGCCATGATCTGGAGGTCGGTGTCTACGTGGGAATGGTACATGAAGCTGCCCGTCGGCGGCGCCGTGAACTCGTAGGTGAAGATCTCGCCGGGCTGGACAGGCTCTTGGGTGAAGGGGGGCACGCCGTCCATGGCATTGGGTAGAGGAATGCCGTGCCAGTGGATGCTGGTGGCGGTGGGCAGTTCGTTCTTCAAGACGACGCGTACCCGATCGCCTTCGGTAACCCGGATCATCGGGCCGGGGACGGTGCCGTTGTAGCTCCAGGCGGTCACCACCACGGACCCATCGCCGCTCAGGATGGGCCAGCGTACGGGCCTGGCCGTGAGTTCAAAGACTTTGACGCCGTCTTCTTCCCGGTAGGCCAATGGCTGGCCACCCACGGTCTCGCTGGCGTCTGGCACTCCTGTCGATGGGATAGGCCTCGACCCATGGCCCATTTCATCCATCGTGTCCATGGCATCCATCTCGCCCATTTCGTCTGTGGGGGGCGCGCTTCCCATTTGCCCCATGTCATGTCCGCCGTCGCTGGCCCTGGGGCCGGCCTCTGTTTTACTGCTTTCGATGGGAGCTGTGGGCGTGACTGCGGTTTTGGCCGCCAGGGCCTGGGGGGAAGAGAGTCTCCCCGCCCCGTAAGCACCGACCACCAACATGACTGCCAGGAGCGCTACAACCAGTTTGTTCCATTGCCACTGATTCTGTTTCAACATACGTTTTGGGGTCTCTTTCTATCTCTAAACATGGATCACGGATGGGCCCCAGGAGATGTAGCCGTCAACCTGAAGGAAGATCCCCCCCGTCAGGCATGTCTGCATCCCCTGTGGGCAGATATGCCATACCCGGCTGCGGCACGATTGCCGCCCATACAGGTGACTGGATTGTGAAATTGGATGTGGGGAGCAGCGTGACAGGGAAGAAGGGCGGGAGAGCCCATTGGCTGGACAAGGGGAGACGAGAGACTGATACGGTCTCGTCCGCACGGGGATGAGTATAGGGTAGCCCAGGTATGCTGGATAGCGCCGTTTGACCGGTCGGGCAGTAGGCAATTTTGCCTACTGCCCGACCGGGCCAGGTTTCGAGTGGTTTGTCAACCGCCGAATTTCTGTCGGGATTTACTGGCAGTTCTGGGCGTATCCCGATTTTTTTCCGGTAGAAACCGAAAGTCGCAGCAGGCGTCGCCCCAGGCCAGCGTGCCCTTTCGCTCCAGGCGGCCACCCCATCTTTCAGCCAGGGCGTAGTCCAGGTTGCACCAGGACGCCGTGCAGAGATCGACCGCGTCGTGGGCCTGGAAATACTCGGCGATGGGGCAGCGCCGGATGTTGAAGGCGACGTCCCCTGCATCCGACAGCCGCTCGACTATGTAGCCGGGCGGATTGAAGGGAAAGCGCAGAAAGAGCTCCACGTTCATACGCAGTCGCTGCAACGGCGTGCGCGCGATCAGCCGAATCCCATGGTCCGGAAGGCGCGCCCACCGTTGACAGATGTGCCAGGCCATGTCGGCGCAAAGTTCCACTGCGTAGGCCCGATCCAGCCCCCGGTTCAGCAACGTTTGCAGGCAGGCCAGGGAGAGACAGGCCAGCAACACGGTCAGCCGGCTGCCGGGTGTGGGTTCCGCCGTGCCCAGGGGGCTCCCGGCGGCGGCGAGCACCCGGTAGCGCTGCCAGGTCTCCGCCAGGATCTGGTTTACGTCTGCCCCGGTGAAGCGTCCTTGCTCTGGATGCTGGCGGTTGCGGTTGCGCTCCAGCAGGACCCGGCGGGCGGCCTGGCGTACGGTGGGCCGGGCGAGGATTTCCAACCATCGCACGCTGTCGGCGGTTCTCCATGCCTGTCTCAAGACAAAGGCGGCCAGGCCAACGCCGGCCAGGCCGACGCCCATTCGGGTAAGGTTCATGGTCTCCTCGTTTTTGGCTCATCTACCACAAAGATGTGCTCCCAACCAGAAGCCCGGGGTACGGCGGGGTTCGGGGGACGTAGGCGGCCCGTTGTGCTGCCGCCGTACTCCGCATCCCTACAAGTTATACCGATTGCCTTACGAAGTGGCGCTCATGATTTCGTAGGTCCGGTTTCCATACCGGACAAGCGGTTTATGCCTCTTGATTAGACAATCGGTATTATGTCGTCGCCAGGATGAGCAGCCCCATGAAGACGACACCGCCGCCCAGCGTCAGGCGCACCCATTCCCTGTGATGCAGGTTCCAGTGGGCCAGCCGGTTGAGGGTGGGGCGGGCCGAGGCCGCCACCAGAATCGCCACCAGCGGCAGCACGAAGATCAGATTGTAGAGTACCAGGTAGGCGTAGCCCAACAGGGCGGTTGGCTGCAGGGCGAGCAGGCTGAGTACGGCCAGATAGACCGCTCCGCTGCAGGGTACCGTGCACAGGCCGATGAGAAAGCCACTGACCATCAGCGTCGGTACGGTAGCCGTACGCGCCGCGCGGCGCGCCAGGGCGCCCACCTGGCTCGGTGCCTGCAGGCGGGGGCCCCAGTCCGGCAGGAAGAAATCTTTGACCATCCACAGCCCCAAAAGGATCGCCAGCAGCGCACCCATGCGCGCGGGCAGATGTTGGCGGGTGAAGAGGTCCGTCGCCTTGAGCAACCCCACGCCCAGGGACAGATAGGTGAAAAAGATGGCAGCGATAAAGATGCTGCCCATGCCCAGGAGGCGTGCCCGGGGGGCTCCCACCAGGGCCCGCAGCCCCTGGGCGTCGGCCTGGATGGCTCCCTTTCCCGCCAGCAGCTCCCCTTTGACCGTGGCCAGCATGGCGGTGATGAAGAGCAACAGCACCGTGAACGCGCACGGGTTGATGCCGTCCACCAGGGCTGCGGTGATGACCGTGGGCAGGGTGATGGCGGGCAGATACGTTTGCATGGATGGGTCCGGCGCGTTGGGGTGCCAGAGTCCGGCCAGGGCCACAGCCCCCATGGCAACCACCAGCAGCCCCGAGAGGACGACGGTGCGGCGCAGGAAGGGAGTCTCCATGGGCTAGGCCTCCACGATCAGCGTGCCCTGCATGTTGGGATTGGCACGGCCTCCGCAGCAGATGTCGCAGTAGAACTGGTATTCGCCCGGTTCAGTGGGCGTGAAGGTGATGGTGTTGCTGCCCAGGGGTGGGGCGATGACGCTGACGTTGAGTTCATCCACCGCCCACTGGTGCTGGCCGCCGCCGTCGGTGTGGTATTGGTTGTCCAGACTCCGGAGCCGGATGGTTACCGGTTCCCCGGCCTTGACCCGGATCTCCTTCCGGTCGAAACCGCCCATGTCTGCGGCCACGTCGATGACATGGCCCGCCAGTTCGGGCAGGGGTGGGCGCACGAAGGCCTTGACGAGCAAGTATCCTGCCAATCCTAACACGGCCACCACCAGTAGACCGTAGGCCAGAGGGCCGAAGGGTCGTTGGGAACGGGGTGGTGGCTGTCTGCGGAGTCTTCGTGATTTTGAACCCATGAGCCTTCTCCACTCGCCTTACTTGAATCACTCAGCGGTACATTTGACCCTTTTTGCCGTCGACTTACGGATCCAGTGTCCAGCGGAAGACCCGGCTGGGGACGCCGGAGATGCCCTGGAGTTCCAGTTCCAGGGTGGTGGGGGCGCCCTCTGGGCGCGGCTGCAGGATGTCGCCTGCCGGCGCGAACTGGAGGAGCCCGCTGACGTGGTGGCCGCCTAATGCGCATCAGCAGCCCTATCTGGCCCCTCTCCCGTGGACCGTGGTTTGGGTGGTTCTGGTCGTGCATCTTCGTTCTCCTGCGAACAGGTGCCAACAGGGTGGCCCGGGTGACTTTGACTGCTCGTCACCAGTATGGCCCCTGGACTGGGGCTGGGACACGCGCCATTGGCCGCCCATGGAGCAGGCAGAATGGCCCGGTCACACCTGGCCACCCAGGCAGGTCCCGGAGGAACCCTGAACCCAGACGCCCCTTTCTCCAATGGGCGCGGCCCTGGGGGGGCACCGGTGGCGTCCAGTTGGCCAGCGCCCATGGGTGGTCGATGAGACAAACACAAATTGTCCGCAATCGATTCATATTCCCTTCACAAATCTGGCGCACAATGGAAGCAGAACGGGTCGACAGCGAGGCCCGGAGAAGCAACAAGGCCATCTCGGTCACATGTGAGTCAATTCAAAGGGAGGAAAGATCATGAATAGCCGAGTTCAGAAGTATCTGACCGTTGTGGGGCTCCTGGTCGTTTCGTTGCTCATCTTTGCCGGCACAGCGCTGGCCCAGGGCACCGACCCTGAGACGCCCAATCCGGATACCCAGACACCGCTCCAGCAGATGCAGGAGTGGATGGGGCCCCAGGCCTGGGGTGAGATGATCCAGCACATGACCCAGGTCCACGGCGCGGAGTGGACCGGGCAGATGCTCCAGTGGATGAACGAGACCGGCGGCTGCCATGGCAACGGGGGCGGTATGATGGGCAGCGGCAACAGCCCCTGGGGAACCATGATGAATGGCTTCCGCGGCATGATGGGTGGCTTCCAGGGCATGGGCGGGGGCATGATGGGCGGCTTGGGCCGGTAGGCCCATGGGGTCAGAGGAGGATCGTATGTGGTGCCACATTCTTCTGACCATGCCACTGTTGGGGCTCGCCTTGTTCTTTGTGCTGCCCTTTAGCCCGGCCCTTGCCCTCTACCTGGTGCTCGTGTTGTTGTCGCTGTTGCTGTACTACAAGATCATGGAGAGCATGCAGGTACCCGTCGCCACCGGGCCAGAAGCCCTGCTGGGCCAGGTGGTGACCACCGGCGACGACGGCTCGATCCGCTGGCAGGGCGAATGGTGGAAGGCCCGGCCCCTGTTGCCCCATCAGCGGGTGCGCATCGTCGACATCCGTGGCCTGGAGGTACAGGTGGAGCCGGTGGAAGCAGTCGAAAATCAATCGGGCGTGAACACCTGATTCAGGGCTGGTTTACCCAGAAGGATCACACGAGAAAGGAAAAACACACGATGATGTTCGGTGGTGGTATGCTACTTGGCTGGTTGTTGCCCATCCTCCTGCTGGTACTGGGCGGCATGTGGCTCCTCAACAACAGTCCCTCCAATCGGGGCGGCAATCCCGATGGCTTCCATCCTCCCCAGAGGGTGGAGAGAGCCGAGGAGATTCTCCAGGAACGCTATGCCCGGGGCGAGATCAGCCGCGAAGAGTACGAGGAAATGCGCCAGACGCTGAAGCGGTAGCCCGGCGACCGCGCCAAATTGCCCGGTGTGCTCCCGGCCAAAGAACCCTGGCCCGGGAGCACACCTTTGTGTAGCATGATCAGGTATCAACATGATTGGATGTAACGGGATTGAGTCAAAGGTAAAGGAGAGACCCGAACCATGAACCTTCGCAGTGTTGTGATAACCGGTGTGCTGGCGCTATCCGTGCCGGTGCTGGCCGCCTGCGGCGGCCTGGTGGAGCCGACGGCCTCCCCACCCGCCGCGGTCGAGGGCGAGCAGGCTGGGGCCGCTGCCACCGAGGCAGCGACCGCGGTGGAGACAACGGCCAGCGAGGCCGCCGGCGTCGAGACCCCCCAGCCGGCTGGTTTCAGCTGGACGGCCTGGGTCGCCAACGGCATGGACGACAGTCTGAGCGTGGTGGACCTCGCCACGGGCCAGGAGTTGGCCCGCATTCCGGTGGGCATGAATCCCCATATCCTGACCACCAGCCCCGACGGCAGCATCCTCTATGTCGTCAATGCCGGTGGGCACGACCGGGATCCCAATGCCCACGCCGAGGAGGCAGCGAGCCAGGCGACTCCCGATCCCCATGGTCACGGCGGCAATGGCGCGGACACGGCTCCATCGGCTGAAGCGGGGAAGGCAGACGAGGACAAAGCGGACAGCAGCATGGATCAGCCGGATGGAACGAGCTATAGCCTGTGGGCCATCGACGCTGCCAGCGGCCAGGTCCTGGTCCAGGTGCCCGTGGGCATGGGGCCAACCCATCCCATCGCCAGCGCCGACGGCAGCCGGGTTTATGTCACCAATACTGACGAAGGATCGGTGACCGTCATCGACACGGCTACCTGGGGGGTGGTGACCACGATCTCCGATCTGCCCGAACCCCATGACGGTGCGTTGACGCCCGACGGCCGGCTGCTCTATCTGGCCACGGCCGGCACGTCCACCCTGACCGTGGTGGACACCGAAAGCTTCGCGGTCATCAAGACGATTCCGGTAGGCAATAAGCCCCGGGGTCTTGTTGCCGGCGGCGTGAACGGCGAGCTGGCCTATGTCACCAACAAGGGCGACGGCACCCTATCCATCGTCGACATTCCCAATGGCACAGTGCAGATGACGGTCCCGGTGGGGGCAGGGGCCCACGCCGTGCGGCTCAGCCCTGACGGCGAGACGGCCTATGTCTCCCTGAGCCAGGAAGACGCGGTTGCCCTGGTGGATGTGCAGAGCGGCCAGGTGCGCCGCACCCTGGCCGTGGGCGCAACGCCTGAACAGCTTGACCTGAGCGGCGATGGCCGCTGGCTGGTGGTCAGCAACAACGGTGACGCCACCCTCTCCATCATCGATCTGGCCCAGGAAACCCTCGTCGCCACCGTGGCCGTGGGCGCCGGCGCCTATGGCGTACAGATGACCTCGGTGGCCTACGCCGGCTCGACCCCCATGGCCCTGCCCGACCTGCCCAAGAACGCCGACGGCTACAGGGATCTGAGCGTGGAGCAGTTGGCCGCCGCCATGGAGGCCAAGGACTTTGTCCTGGTGAACGTCCACATTCCCTACGAAGGCGAACTGCCCAACACCGACCTCTTCATCCCCTACAACGAGATCGGGGCCAATCTGGATAAACTGTCGGCCCCCGATGCTCCCATTGTGCTCTACTGCCGCAGCGGCAGGATGAGCACGGCCGCGGCCGAGGTCCTGGTCGCTGCCGGCTACACCAACATCTATGAGCTGGATGGCGGCTTCAACGCCTGGCAAGCGGCGGGATATGAGCTGGTGAGCCAGTAGCCACGACGTCTGAACGGGGGCTGTCCTCTGGATGGGGACAGGAGGCAGGGCAAGGGGCCAGCGGCCCCGGGCAGCCCCCACCGGGTTTCCCAAGGGCGCCGCTGATGAAGCAGTGCAGCGATGCCCACCGGAGGAGGCCGCGCCACAGAACATCTGTCACCGGTTCAGGGCTTCTTTTTCGGCTCAAGATAGCGCCGGATCGATGGGGCCATATAGATGAGCCCCGTGAAGGTGATGGCCCCCAAGAGGAGAATGGACACCAAAACGCCCAGATACACCAGCAGTGGAGGTCGTTTGCCCACGGAATCCGGTGGAGAGGCCGCAGCCTGGGAGCGGTTTGCCGGTGAAGGCGATGGGCGGGTGGAGTCCGTTGCGCTGAAGGACAGGGTGGCCGGCCCAGGGGATGGCGCGGGCGGCACAGGGGAGACGGCTGTGGGTAGCTGGGGCGGTGCAGGAGGAGTCTCCCGGGACATCCGCAGCTCCTTCATCAAGGCGGATACCACCTCGGCGGATTCGTGGTCGGTTAAGATGGAGACGCCGTCCAGGTGGGGGGCTACGGATCGGATCAGGGCCGCCACGGCAGCCATATCGCCGGTGGCAGCTACCTGCATACTGATCGCGACCTCTGGGTTGGCCTGGCGCATGGCAGCCGATAAGGGCAGGACAAATTCTCCCACGGTCTCCGGATCGGTCTGAATCCGCTGCACCTGCAGGACCACCAGGTCGGCATACGTGGCCATGGCTACACCGTAGTTGAGGGCAAAATCGTGGTCGGGTCCAACTGCCAGGCGCGCGCCATAGCGGTCGGCCAGTTCCCGCATCTGACGCACACTGCCCACCGGGTCTCGTTTTTCGCCAGGAAGATTGGCCGGACCATTTTCCAGGTTATAGCCGATGATATCCACCTTGTGGCTGATGGACGGCAGGATCTCTCTGGCTTCCTGGATCGACTTAAAGACCACCAGCGTCTGTCCGACCGTGATCTGGTCCAGCAAATCCAGCATGTTCAGATGATCGATGCGGGCAATGTCATCGGAGCGGGCCGTGCGGTTGAACCAGTCCACCATGCCCGGACCCAGGCTGACATCGACCCATAGCGTTTCTGTCTCCCCGCTGCCGGCCTGGGCCCGGACGGTGATGGGCTGCACGGGCACACAACCCGCCAGGAACAGGGCCGTGGTCAACAGGATCTGGGGCAATCGTGTCATTTTGGGCATCGCTCAAGTCAATCTGGATCAGTCGCCAATGGGTGGACAGACGGTACGGCGCTGTCACGTGGGTTGTGCCGGGGTAGGATTTTTTGTACCAGCCGATGATTTCAATCATCGGTTAAAGGCCAGCTTGGGGGGCTTCCCCTGGGAAAAGGTAGCAGAAATTTCCAGTTACTGCAACCGTGTTTTTCAAGATCGGTGGGCAGCTATCCTGCTCTCCCCATGAACTGCACCTTTTCCGCGGGGCACCCTTGTCCATGCGGGGGAAACCAGGGGCTGCAAATGCGACACACGTGCCGCATTTGCAGATGATTCACCCCGCATCGGCCATGGCTGGGCATCAGTAGATCGGGTAGGAAGGGAGCCATGAACAGGATGCGATCCAGCCCCTCAGGTCGGTATCGGCCCATTTGCCCCATGTGCGGCAGGCGGCTTGAGGCAAACCGGGACGCCCCGACCATCGTGTTCATGGGACAGGAATACAGGTTCTGCTGTCAGCAGTGTCAGGAACACTTTGCACGGATGCCGGAAAGGCATATCGTACAACTGGCCCATGAGCCCTCTGGATACCTGGGATATCCTTGCCCCTATGACGGCCTGCCGCGATAAGTCGAACTTCTGCCAACCCATCTACGCAGGTTTGACGCCCCTACCCGGCAGCATGGGCCAAAAGTCTGGGACGCACCCGGCGGAGGGTGCGTCCCAGACTTTTGGGAAAGCGGGCGCAGCACGCGGCGTCCGCCAGGGTCCCCGGTGTCGGTCCCCTGGCGCCTCCAAGGTTGTCGGTCCCGTTTCCATACGGGACCGCATCCGTGCGGTATGGAAACCGCACCTACTGGCCAACAATCTGGGACCCACCCCACCCACGTTTGGACTGGACCTCGTCGCGAAGGTGGGCTATGATAGCGTGGTAGGCCCGCTATATCACGGCCGACAGAAGCTGTTTCAAGATCGAGTGAAGTTGACGGAGATCAAATCCCAGGAACGGTTCTATGCATCCGATACATGTCCTTCTGGTGGACGATCATGCGGTCGTGCGGAAGGGAATCCGGGATTTTTTGGCAGAGGACCCGGAGATCCGGGTAATCGCCGAGGCCGCCGACGGTGGTGAAGCCTGGGCGCTGTTGACACGCCAACAGCCCGATGTCGCCGTGCTGGATATCCGCATGCCAGGCCTCTCGGGCATCGAACTGACGAAGCGGATTAAGGCCCACTACCCACAGGTACGCGTCCTCATCCTGACCGCGTACGACGACGAGCCCTACGTTTTCGCCCTGCTCCGAGCCGGTGCCGATGGGTATATCCTCAAAACGGCTGACAGCGGCGAGCTGATTCGGGCGGTCAAGACCGTGGCGGCAGGTAAAGCGGTACTGGATGCCGAGATCGCCCCCAAGGTGATTGCTGGCCTGACCGGGGCCGGCTCCCTGGAACCCCTCAGCGACCGGGAGTTGGACGTGTTGCGCGGCGTGGCCAAAGGGTGGACCAACCGGGAGATCGGCCAGAGGTTGGGCATTAGCGATCGGACGGTGCAAGGGCATCTGGCCAATATCTTCGGCAAGCTGCACGTCGCCTCCCGCACCGAGGCCGTCACCGTGGCCCTGCAACAGGGCCTGATTACGTTGGAAGACACCCAGCCGTAGGGGCCCCGGTCCATGTCCTCCATCGCCCGTTTGCGCAGCCTTCGGGTCCAGCTTCTGTTGTGGATCGCCCTCCCGGTGGCCATCATTCTCTTTGCCCTTTCCCTGACCGAACTGCGCAGCCATGAGCGGGCCATGGCGCGTCTGGTCCAGGAGCGCGCCGATAACTGGACTCAGGCGGCCGCTGCGTTCATTGGGATGCGGCTCGACAGGGAGCGAGATCGGCTGCTTCAACTGACCGCTGTCCCCTTCTTTCATACACGCTCCCCGGCGACCTGGTCTCAGTTTCTGGCCGACTTCCAGGATGGGTTCCCTGCCGGGTTGGCTGTGTGGAACCGGAGCGGTCAACTGTTGACCCGGACAGAGGCCGCCTCCTGGGCCGACGCTCCGGCTGTCCGAGACCGGCTCACGACGCGAATCCAGGCGGGGGAGCCGGGTAGTATCACCTGGTGGCCGACACCGGATGACCCCCATTTGATTTTGGCCATCGCGACCCCAGCCACCGACGACGATTTCTGGCTGGTGGCGGGCGCGCTACCGGTCTCGGCGTTGAATTTGGCCGAGATTCCACAGATACTATCGCCTGGCGATTACGTGACCCTGGAGATCGCGGACGAGACCGGCACCCCGGTGTTTTCGCTGGCCCGGCCCAATGATCCATCGGATACCGGGAAAATTGTCCAGTCCACCGTTCAGGTCCCCCTGGCTCCATGGCAGGTAACGCTGCAGGCCTCATGGGCCGAACTGGCACCGCCCGTCCTTCGCTTCGAAAACCTGGTTTTCCTGGTGGTGGCTGCCGCAGCCGCCATCTCGCTGGGTTCCGCCTATTTCGGCTTGCGGAACATCGTGTATCCCCTGCGCCGTCTGAACAAAATGGCCATCTCGATTGGCTGGGGGGATTTTGATGCAGCCGAAGCCCCGGTCGGTGGCGTCCAGGAGATCGAGGATTTGCGCCTGGCGTTAGACGACATGGCCCGCCGGCTCCGGCAGTACCAGCAGGAGTTCCGAAGCTATATCGGTGCCATCACCATGGGGCAGGAAGAGGAACGCCGACGCCTAGCCCGGGAACTACATGATGGGACGGTGCAGATGTTGATTGCCCTCAATCAACAGGCAGAACTGATCGAACGTGGGCTGCCCCATCAGCCGGAGGAGGCCCTGCTCCGGGTGAAGGAGCTGCGCCCCTGGATCACAGCTACCCTCGCGGAACTCCGACGTCAGATCCACGCCCTGCGGCCCCTGTATCTGGAGGATCTGGGCTTTATCCCCGCCCTGGAGATGCTGGTGCGCCAGGTCGGCGAACGTCATCACCTGGTGGTCGATTTCGAAGTCTCCGGGACCGAGAGACGTCGCCTGGACCCGGCAGTGGAAATCAGTGCGTATCGCATTATCCAGGAAGCCCTGCAAAACGTGGCAGCCCATGCCCATGCCACCTGGGCCCATGTGGAACTCGTCTTCGATCCGGATGGGATCACCATCCGGATCGAAGATAATGGTCGGGGTTTCGAGGTGCCTGTTAATCCGTCACGCCTGGCTCAACAGGGCCACCTGGGCCTATTGGGGATCCGGGAACGGGCACAGCTCCATGGTGGGTGGCTGCGCCTCCACAGCGAACCCGGCCAGGGGACGGCGTTGACCGTGCGTTTGTTGGACCAGGCAGGCGACGCCTCTCCTGCCGCGGGCTGAGCCTCCTTCCAGGCCGCCATCGCGCGGATCGGTCCCCTCAAGAAGTAGTAAATCCCGGCAGAAATCCGCCGATAGTTTCCACCAGAGGTAGTGCCGCCGAATTTCTGGCGTGGTATTTGCGCCAGACTGTAGTAGGCGGCTGCCAGCGCCCGAAAAGCACGCCCCCGGTCGATTTACCCTTCTCCCTCCACCCGCAGCACGGCCAGGTAGCTCTCCTCCTCGCCGGCCTGGGGCACAATCCAGAAAGTGGCCCGCCAGGCCCGGGCCGTCAGGGTGCACGGGGAGGCTTGGGAGAATGCAGCGTGGCTCTCAGGAGAGGCGCCGGGCAGCGGTCAGCTGACCCTGGCAGTAGGCCTGGAGGACCTCCTGAAGCTGCTCGACCCGAATGGGCTTGCTGAGAAACGCGTTCATGCCGGCTTCCATGCAACGGGTCCGGTCTTCCGGCTGGGTGTTGGCGGTGAGGGCAATAATGCAGGGCTGGCGTTCGGCAGGCCACTCCTGGCGGATGCGCCGGGTGGCTTCCAGGCCGTCCATTTCGGGCATCATGATGTCCATGAGCACCACATCGTAGGACTGGCGGCTGAGGGCTTCCAGGGCCTCCAGCCCGTTGGCGGCCACGTCCGCGCTGCAATCCAGGCGTCGCAGCAGGTTGAGGGCGACCTTCTGGTTGACCAGGTTGTCCTCGACCAGCAGAATGCGAAGGGATGTGCAGTGGCGGGAAGTCTGTCCGATCACCCCGATTAGCGGCTCGGCCTCTTCTGGCCGGCGGGTCAACAGGCGCCGGCAGACCTGGTGGAGCTGGCCATATTTGACTGGCTTGGAGACAATGGCCAGATGCTCGGCCTTGAAATTTTGGTGCGGGCGGTGAACGGGGTGCAGGAAAATGGTGGCCAGGTGGGGCCACCGTTTCTGGATGGCTGCCAGGATCGCCGAGGGGGTCGCTTCGGCGGCAGCGGGCAGGTCCACCAGGCAGAGATCCAGTCGCCGGCCTGAGGTCAACAGCGCCACAGCCTCGGCCTCGTCGGCCGGGGCCAGGGCTTCCAGGCCCCACCGACGGCAGAGATCCTGGAGTAGCTGGCGGCCGGTGGAAGCATGGCTCCAGATGAGGACCGTCTTATCCTGCTCGGCCAGGGGCGGGTATGCCTGCGCCGGCCTGGCATCGGCCACGTGTACGGGGACGCAAAAGTGAAAGGTGGACCCTTGGCCGGGCACACTCTCCACCTGGATGCGGCCCCCCATCTGTTGGGTGAGGTAGCGGCAGATGGCCAGCCCCAGGCCCGCACCCCCGTAGCGGCGGGTGGTGGAGCTGTCCAGCTGGGTGAAGGGCTCGAAAAGCTCTGGGATCCGCTCTGCCGGAATGCCGATGCCGCTGTCCCGGACCGCGATGTGCAGCTGGGGGCTTTGGGGCGCTTCAGCCAGCCGCACTTCGGCCGAGACCAGGATCTCGCCGTGCTCGGTGAACTTGATGGCGTTGTTCAGGAGGTTGACCAACACCTGTTGAATGCGGGACATGTCGCCCACGACCTGGGCCGGGGTCTCCGGGGCGACCTGGTAGAAAAGCTCGATGCCCTTTTCGGCTCCATGCCAGGCAAAAAGCTCAATAACCTGTTCGACACATTCCAGGACGGCAAAGGGGCGCAGCTCCAGCTCCAGCTGGCCCGCTTCCAGCTTGGACAGATCCAGGATGTCGTTGATGAGGGAGAGAAGCAGGTCGCTGCTCTGGCGGATGAGGGCCACCTGACTCTTCTGCTCGGCCGTCAGGCGGCTGTCCCGGAGCAGGGTGGACATCCCCACGATGGCGTTGAGGGGCGTGCGGATCTCGTGGCTCATGTTGGCGATAAAGGCCGATTTGGCCCGGGTGGCCGCTTCGGCAGCCTGCAGGGCTTCCTGAAGCTCCCGCTCATAGCGCTTTTGCCCGGTGATATCCGACACAATGGCGATGATCTCGCTGGAGCCGGTGACCGGGTTGGTGATGGTGGCGGTGGAGAGCTGGATGATGACGGTGCTGCCATCCCGGCGCTGGCGCACCAATTCCAGGTTCTGGAGCGATTCCCCCTGGCTGGCCCTCGCCAGCAGTTCCCGGAATTCTTCCTGTTTGTCCGGCGGGATGACCGGACTGGGCTGGCCCAGGACTTCCTCCGCCTTCCAGCCGAAGATGCGCTCGGCGGCGGGGTTCCACATGGTCACATGGCCCTGCTGGCCGTCCAGGACGACGATGCCCACCGGAGCTGCCTGGAAGAGGGCCGTCAGGGTTTTGTTGGAATGGGCCAGAGAAGTCAGCGCGGCCCGTCGTCCCAGGTAGAGGGTCAGATAGGCTGCTACCGCATGGAGCAGCGTCTGCTCGTGGACAATGTGGGTGCGGTCGGCCGGTGTACCAAAGGGGCGCAGGTAGACGGCCTCGATGAAGCCGGCCTTCCCGACGGCGGTGAAATCCACCCGGTCGACCCGGGTCGGCTGCTGGTAGGCGGGTTGCCGCACCGAGATGTCATCAAAGCTCAGGCTGACGCCCCTGGACTCTCCATCGTAGAGCCCGCCCCGGACCGCAGCCACAATGGCCTGGAATAGTTCGTCCAGGGGACACTCGGTGTCCCGCAAGAGTTCGGCCAGGCGTTGCAGGGTGGCCAGCTCTTTCGCTCGTTCCACCACCTGGGATTCCAGCTCGTCCTGCTTGTCCTGGAGTTGGGCTACCAGGGCCGATTCGCTTTCCCAGGCGCGCTTGAGCTTCTGGGTGGAAAACCAGATGAAGAGGACCAGCGAGCCCATCATGGTGCCCAGGTCCAAAAATTCCTGGAGGAAGCTTCGGTTGACATCCCCAAGCAGGGGGAAAATGCCCTGTTGCTCCAGATGGACGACGGTGGCATAGACAGCCATGCCGGCCACAAAGAAAGCGGCAGCCGCCCGTCCACCCAGGCTCAGCCCGGCCAGGATTGTCACCAGGGTTAGCCCCAACACCAGGGAGTGGCTGACCCCCCAGAAGGCCATGACCAGCCCAATACAGCCGAACACGGCCAGGATACAGACATAGGCTGCCGCCCGAAACCGGTCGCGCCGGATCAACCAGAGCCCGACCCAGAAGAAGGGCAGCAATAGACCACTGGTCAGCGGCGAAATATAGGCGATGAACCCCAGTTGCCACAAGACAGTCGCCACCACCACGTACACGCTGACCACCCCGATGAGGAAAATCAGGAGCGTTTGGAGGGTGTAGCGGGTATAGAGGCCGTCGGCCCGGGCGGTAAGCCTGCCGATTTCCGCTTCCAGACGTTGGAACAGCCCAGGAATCAAGGTCAACATGGATTGCGCATTGGGTGATATGGTTGAAAGGTGCCAGAGATGGCTTTACTGCAGGAACCCCAGATTTCACAGGTGAACACGGATTTGGCCAGATTCCTTTCTGGTAATCCTCTACCTCTTCGCTCCCTTGCGTAAAAAAATGCCCTTTTGGCAGTAAAGACAGTGATTCCCCGGCGATGGCCAGCCCTGCAAGGCATCCTCCTCAGTTTACGCGGCTATGGATGGGAACAACACCGTGATCCGCGGAGATTTTCTACGTCAAAAGTCTCAATTCGGTGTCGGCGAAATTCGACGGCCGGAATAACATGCCGGGACCCCACCGGTTTTTGGGCGGGGTCCCGGCATATTCAGGTGAATGGATGGCCCGCCGGCCGGCTTCCAGCGGGCGGCGGGTTAGCGGCCTGCCCCCCCTCGCAGGTGGGGGAACGCCTGGAGGCCGGGGTAAACGGCGGCCTCTCCCAGCTGCTCTTCGATGCGCAGGAGCTGGTTGTACTTGGCCACCCGGTCGCTGCGGGCCGGTGCCCCGGTCTTGATCTGACCGGTGTTAAAGGCCACCACCAGGTCAGCGATGGTGGCGTCCTCGGTCTCGCCCGAGCGGTGGCTGACCACCGCGGCCCAACCGGCCCGGTGGCTCATCTCGATGGCGGCGATGCTCTCGGTGAGGGTGCCGATCTGGTTGACCTTGCACAGCAGCGCGTTACAGGCCTGCTCCTGGATGGCCCGCTCGATGCGCGCCACGTTGGTCACCAGCAGGTCATCCCCCACCAGCTGGACCTGCCCGCCCAGTCGCCGGTAGAGCAGCTTCCATCCCTCCCAGTCGTCCTCGGCCATGCCATCCTCGATGCTGATGATGGGGAAACGGTTGCACCAGTCCGCCCAGAGGTCGACCAACTCAGCGCTGGTCAGCTCCTTTCCCTCGATAGGGAGTTGATAGCGTCCGCTCTCGGGGTTGTAGAGCTCGCTGGTGGCCGGGTCCAGGGCAATGAAGACGTCCTCCCCCGGTCGATAGCCGGCCTGCTCGATGGCCTGGAGGATCACCTCCACGGCCTTGACATTGCCGCCCAGGCTGGGGGCGAAGCCGCCCTCATCCCCCACGTTGGTGCTGTAGCCGGCGTCGTGGAGCACTTTCTTGAGGCTGTGGTAGATTTCGGAGCCCCAGCGCAGGGCCTCGGCGAAGCTGGCTGCGCCCACCGGCATTACCATGAATTCCTGGAAGTCGGTGCTGTTGGCTGCGTGCTTACCGCCGTTCAGGATGTTCATCATGGGGACGGGCAGGGTGCGGGCGTTGACGCCGCCCAGGTAGCGATAGAGGGGCAGGCCCAGGGCCTCGGCGGCGGCTTTGGCCACGGCCAGGCTGACCCCCAGGATGGCGTTGGCGCCCAGTTTCCCCTTGTTGGGGGTGCCGTCCAGGGCCACCATGTATTCGTCGATGGCGACCTGCTCCAGGGCGTCAAAACCCAGCAGCTCCTCGGCCAGGGTTTCGTTGACATTTTTCACCGCCTGGAGGACGCCTTTGCCGCCGTAGCGCCCTTTATCGCCATCCCGCAGCTCCACGGCCTCGTGGGCACCGGTGCTGGCGCCGCTGGGCACCATGGCCCGGCCGACAGCTCCGCTGGCCAGTTCCACCTCCACTTCCACCGTGGGGTTGCCCCGGCTGTCCAGGACTTCCCGGCCGACGATGCTGATGATTTCGGTCATTGTTTTCCTCCGTATAATTTGCGTATCCGTCTAAATTAGCTCTACTGCACAAAGGTCAAATGAGGACGCTGACCCACGCAGATAAACGCTGATTCGGGTTGCTCTCTCCTGCGTTTCTTTGCGCCTTTGCACCTTTGCGTTCCAAAATGCCCTTTTTGCAGGGAAGCCATCAATTAATGGCGGGCCTGTAACGGCTTTTATCCGAGCCGGCCTTTTCTGTTCAGTTGTATCACGAATGGTCAAAATTGGCGAATTCCCGGCCGGTGCACCGGTGTAACCCGACAGGAGCACCCTCACCCTGCAACTTTATCCCCTCTGGGACGTATTGACAGTGCATCACTATCTTTGCAGATGCGCCCCATCGATTTCACAGCCGCCCCACCTATCCGTGACGTCCGATCTGCGCGGATGGCGGCTCCTGTCGTAGGTGCGGTCTCCGGCCGCACGGTGGTGCCCGGAAGGGCGCCCGTTCCCGTCGGGGCGGGCCGCCGTGCCCGCCCGCTGTCGCGGTCGAACCAGCCACCCACGGCGGGCCAGAGACCCGCCCTACGCACGTGTTGCACCCAATCCGGACAGGAGCAGGGACGGCAACGGCTGCGCAGCGACTGGGTCGGCATCTGAGGATACCGACTCCGCGTGGCGGTGGTGATCCTTTCGAGGAGTGCGCATCTGAGGATGCGCACTCGCCCCATGCGGCGTTGTCTGTGTAATCCGTGTTATCTGTGCAATCTGTGGCTGAAAATAAAGTGCAAAGATAGTGAGTGCATCGACCCCGTTCCTGGGGTTTCGAAATCGGGGGCTTCGGGGCTGGGGGAGGGATGCTGAGGCGTGGATGGAAGCTGGGGGAGTCCGGCCCGGCGGGATGCCAGGCGGAAGGAAGGCGAGTATGGGGATGGGTTCGCAGAAGGTCCAGGCAGGACCGGGGCAAAAACCGGGGACAGGGCCTCGGGAAGCCGGTATCGTGCTGCTGGCGGCCTATCATTTCCTGGTGGCCGGCCTGTTCCTGCTGGCCAGCGTGGGGCTATCCCTGCCCACGGTGTTGCTGGGGCTGGTGGCGTTCACCCAGGATCCAGAGGCCGCCATCGGCATGTTGGTCACAGGCCTGCTGGCGGCCGTTTCCCTGGTCTTCTGCCTCCTCTACCTGGCCATCGGCTACGGACTGTGGACCCTGCGCCAGTGGGCCCGGGTGGCGGCCACGGCCCTGGCCATCCTCAGCCTCTTTGCCGTGCCTGTGGGCACGGTGCTGGGCGGGTTGACCATCTGGTACCTGCAGCGGGCCGAGGTGGCAGAGCGCTTCCGCTAAGCCAACGGTACAGAGGTGCAGAGATCCCTGCCGGAGGCCGGTCTATTCTTCCCGGCGCTGCAGGGGAACAGCAGCTTCTCCATGCTCCCGGGAAGGGGTGATCTCCCCTTCCGGATCGGTGGGCCAGACGTGGTAGACCCAGCGCACGGCCCGGCGCCACATGCTGCGGGCTGCCGCGGCCTGGTAGCTGGCCTGGCGGCGAGTGGCCTTCCACCAGCCTGCCTCGGGCCGGGTCACCGGCACGCTCCACTTGACGGCACAGGCCGCCCACGTCAACCCTGCCCCGAAACCCACGAAGACCAGGTTGTCTCCCGGCTTCACCTTGCCCGCCTCGATGGCCTCGCAGAGGGCAATGGGGATGCTGGCGGTGCTGGTGTTGCCGTACTTCTGCAGGTTGACGAAGACCTTCTCTTCCGGGATCTTGAGCTGTTTGAGCACACTGTTCTGGACGATGCGCAGGTTGGCCTGGTGGGGGATCACCAGATCCACGTCGTCTGGCGTCAGGCCGGTGCGCTCCAGCACCCGGCGGGTGGCATCGGCCATGACCCGGGTGGCAAAGCGGAAGACGGCCTTGCCGTCCATCTTGATGTAATGGCTGCCGCTGCTCACCGTCTCCAGGCTGGCCGGCATGGCGCTGCCCCCTGCCGGCACCGACAGCAGATCCGCGCCCGAGCCGTCGCTACCCAGTTCGGCCGCCACGATGCCGCCGGGCACGTCGCTGGCGGCCACCAGCACCGCACCGGCGCCATCGCCAAAAAGGACACAGGTGTTGCGGTCGGTCCAATCCACGATGCGGCTCAGGGTTTCGGCGCCGATGACCAGCACGTACTCGGCATCCCCGGCCAGGATGTGGCCCCGGGCCATGCTCAGGGCATAGACGAAGCCGGAGCAGGCGGCGCTCAGGTCAAAGGCGCCCGCATTCACCGCGCCGATGGCATCCTGGACCAGGCTGGCCGTGGCGGGGAAGATGTGCTCTGGCGAACTGGTGGCGCAGATGATCAGGTCGATCTTGCTGGGGTCCACATCGGCCACTTCCAGGGCCTGGCGCGCGGCGGCCACCGCCAGGCTGGCCGTGGTCTCCTTGGGATCGGTCACCACATGGCGCTGTTCAATGCCCGTGCGGGTGCGGATCCATTCATCGCTGGTATCCACAATCTGTTCCAGATCCCGGTTGGTGATGACCTTGTCGGGGACCTTATAGCCCCAGCCGATGATTTGGGCGTATTGCCGGCCCACTTCCGGGATGATCATCTCCCGGCGGCTGGGTGCCGATTGGGGTACGCCGTTCTCGTGCCCCTGTCCGCTCACAAGCTCGGACGATGAGTGCTGTCCATCCACCATAAGGCGCCCTCCGTTCATTGCAATCGCCTTGCATCCAACTGGCCTGTCCTGCCAGAGGGGCGCGCCGTATTCAGCCCGCGCCCCGCGGCCCTGTCTCCCCGGCTATTCATACCGCCGCAGCATGATGCAGGCGTTGTGGCCGCCAAAGCCAAAGCTGTTGCTGAGGGTAACGGCCACGTCTGCCTTTTGGGCCACCAGCGGCGTATAGTTGAGGTCACACTCGGGATCCGGATTGTGGAGGTTGATGGTGGGCGGGATGATCCCTTCCTGGATCACCTTGGCGCAGATGACCGTCTCGATGGCGCCGGCGCCTCCCAACAGATGCCCCAGCATGCTCTTGGTGCTGCTGATGCGGACGTTGTAGGCGTGCTCCCCCAGCACCTGCTTGATGGCCATGGTCTCGGTGACATCGTTGAGGCGGGTGGCCGTGCCGTGGGCGTTGATGTAATCCACATCTTCCGGCCGGACGCCATATTCTGCGGCCTTGCGCAGGGCCATGCGCATGGCGTCAATGGCTCCCCGACCCTGTTCGTGGGGCGCGGCCATGCTGTAGGCATCGGCGCTGCTGCCATAGCCGATGACCTCGGCGTAGATGCGGGCGCCCCGGGCCCGGGCATGTTCCTCGGTCTCCATGATCATGATGGCGCTGCCCTCGCTCATGACGAACCCGTCCCGGTCCTGGTCGAAGGGACGGCAGGCGCCGGCGGGGTCGTCATTGCGCTGGCTCAGGGCCCCCATGATGTCGAAGCCGGCCACGATAATGGGGACGATGGCCGCCTCGGCCCCCCCCACGATCATGACGTCCGCATCGCCCCGACGCAACAGTTCGAAGGCCTCGCCGCTGGCCGAGGTGCCGCTGGCACAGGCGCTCACCACCGCGTGGTTGGGGCCGTGGAGGTTGTACTCGATGGCAATCTTGCCCGCGGCGCTGTCCACCAGCATGTTGGGGATCATGAAGGGGCTCACCCGGCGCAGGCCCCGGGTCTGGGCAATGTCGTAATTTTCCAGGGTGGACTGGAGGCCGCCGATGCCGGTGCCGACGATGACGCCCACCCGGCTGGGATCTTCCACGCTGAAGTCGATCCCGGCGTCGGCCACCGCTTCCTTCGTGGCGGCCAGCGCATACTGGATGTACGGATCCAGACGTCGGGCTTCCTTGCGGTCCATGTAATTGGCCGGGTCGAAGTTGCGTACTTCGCCGGCGAAGGTGGTCCGCAGGTCGCTGGTGTCGAAGCGGCTGATGTGGTCAATGCCGGAGTGGCCGGCCAGCAGTTCCCGCCATGTCTCTGCCAGGCTGAGGCCCAGGGGCGTGATGGCCCCCATGCCGGTGATGACCACGCGTTTGGGTTCGGAATGAGCTCCGTTGGAGCGATTATGGGTAGTCATTTGGCTTCTCTGATCACTTCCTTGTCGAAATCCATGGGTCAAAATCCATGGCGCACCGGGTCAAAATCCATGGCGCACCCTGGGCGTGCATAAGCTCAGTGCCAGGTCCGGGCGCTACGGCCGCCCCCAGGGAGTGCTCCATTTGTTGCGGCACAGCCCTTAACTATACCAGGTATTTTGCCGATCGGTCGAATCGGAGGCCCTGGTACGAGAAATCAAGCCTGGCCGTTCGGGGTGTGTTCAGGCCAGAAACCCTGGGAAAATCCGTATATTCATAACACGGTAGCGGGGCGAAAGTTGCGCGGCGTTGATGGGGCGCATGAAAACAAAGGCGCCGAACCGGGGAACGGTTCGGCGCCCTGGGCTGTGCTGAGGGTCGGGATCATGGGCTGCTGCTGGTGTCCCGGGTCCACCAGACCTGTAGCAGCCCAATGCCGGCGCGGTCGTAGTACTCCACCGTGACCGTATGCTCGCCGGCACCCACGCCCACGAAGCGGTTGCTGACTTCCTTATAGCCATCCCGCCACTGGTCGATCACCAGCAGCCCGTCCAGATAGACCCGCACGCCATCATCGGCATTGGCCCGGAAGATGTAATCGCCTGCCTCAAAACGGAAGGTGCCCGTCCAGCGGGCCGACCAGGAATCCTCCCGCAGGACACCTGCCACCGGCGACTGGTAGCCCCAGTTGAAATCCAGCGGATTGCTGGAGCGGGGTTCCTGTTGCACCAGGACGGGCGGGCCGGCCAGGTCGATGCCCTCGTAGTAGGAGGCTGTCCATTCCGGCGTGCTGGTCAAAAAGGTGGTGTCAAAACGCAGATGGGCCAGGCCATAGCCTTCGTAATACTCGATCCGCAGCAGATGATCGCCTGACAGGGTGCGCCCCACCGCATAGACCCGGCCTGTGGTCCCATGCCACTCATCCACCAGGAGCTGGCCATCCAGGTACACCCGCACCCCGTCGTCCGCGTCCACGGTGAAGCGGTAGTAGCCGGGCGCAAACTGGATCCGGCGTTCGAAGACAGCGGAAAAGTTGTCGGCCGGCACAGCCGGGTTGGGAGAACCGGTCCCCCAGTCGAACTGGACGGTGGGCAGATCCAAGACCACCACCGGCGTGCCGTCCAGGCGGGGGTTGTCGTAGAAGGAGGCCTGCCAGCCCTGGAACCCCGTCTGGCCAGCCCCGCCGGTTGAAGGTTGCCCCTGGTTCCCAGTAGATGGGACCGGCGTGGCCTCCGGGCCAGTGGCTTCCACCACGGGCACGCCGTTCAGGCCCTCGTCCACCTGGACCAGGCGGGCGTCGATCCAGCCCTGGAGGTTGTCGGCACAGGTCAGTTGTAGCCAGGTCCCGGTCTGATTGCGGCCGGTCACATCACAGGCCTGGTTCAGCTTCACCTGTCCCACCCGGGGATAGGTGCTGCCGGGACCTGCGTAGAGGTTCACCAGCTCGAAGCGCACCACCGCCACAGGCACCGAAGCGCCCACCACCCCCGTGGCCACGCCTGCCTCCAGAACGCCAGTGACCACGATGGTGGCTCGTCTGGACAGGTTGACCGAGGGGTAGAGGGTTCCCCACACCTTGACGGCCACCGGCGGCGTTCGCCGGCTGAGGGCCACCAGCTCCCGCTCCACGTCGGGCGTGATGCCCACCACGCCGTAGGTGGCCTCTGGGGTGATCAGGAAGGTGCTGTAGCGGCGCCCCGGGGCCGGTTCCAGCCGGCCCAACAGCCCGTAGACCGGCTCACTGCCGGCCAGAGCCGGCTGCACACTCTCTTGGCCCGTGCCCATGATGCGGGGTAAATAAATGGCGGTGCCCTCGTCCCTCACGATGCCCTGGGCGGCGGACGGGGCGACATATCCCACCACCAGCGCCAGGGTCAACAGGCCAGAAAGCCCCAGCCGCTGATACCATCTCATGGTTTCCTCCCTCGGATCACATGCCGCCTGCGGACGTCCGTACAGATGACTCCACCCCTGGTAAATCCCGGCAGAAATCCGCCGATGGGTTCCACCAGAGGTAGTGCCGCCAAATTTCTGCCGTGGTATTGACGCCAGACAATATTAGGACGGAGAAGCCGGCCAGAATGTTGCATCTGGCCGGTTTTCCAGGCTCACTGGACCAGGGCAATCTCCAGGGCATCCCGCAGGGTACGTACCCCCACGATCTCTATCTGAGCGGGCAGGCCGTCGGCCCCCTTGCGGTTCAAGGCGCTCCGGGGGACGAGGACCCGGGCGAAGCCCAGCTTGGCGGCTTCGTGGAGCCGGCGGGGCAATTGGCCCACGCTGCGCAGCTCGCCGCTCAGGCCGATTTCCCCCACCAGGGCCAGGTCGGCGCAGACGGGACAGTTGCGGTAGCTGCTGGCGATGGCCACCGCGATGGCCAGGTCCGCGGCGGGCTCGTTGATGCGCATACCCCCCACCACGTTGACGAAGATGTCCTGGTCGGCCAGATTGAGGCCGACCCGTTTGCTGAGCACCGCGGCCAGCAGGAGCAGTCGGTTCAGGTCGATGCCGTTGCCCGTGCGCCGGGGCTGGCTGAAGGGGGTGTGGCTGCTCAGGGCCTGGATCTCCACCAGGAGGGGGCGGGTTCCCTCCATGGAGACGGCGATGGCGCTGCCTGCAGCGTTGGGCAATCGTTCGGCCAAAAAGAGCTCGGAGGGGTTATGCACCTCCTCCATGCCCCGGTCGCCCATTTCAAAGATCCCCACTTCGTTGGTGCTGCCGAAGCGATTCTTCACCGAGCGCAACAGGCGATAGGCGTGGAAGCGTTCTCCCTCTAGCTGGAGTACCGTGTCCACCATGTGTTCCAGCACCCGGGGGCCGGCCAGGGTGCCTTCTTTGGTGACGTGGCCCACCAGGAAGAGGGGGATATTGTGCTGTTTGGCCACCCGCAGGAGCAGGGCAGCCGAATCCCGCACCTGGCTCACGGTGCCGGCCGCGCTGGCGCCTCCCTCGGTGTAGATGGCCTGGATGGAGTCCACGATCACCAGCACCGGGCGCAGGTGCAGGATCTGCTCCAGGATCTGTTCCACCACGATTTCCGCCAGGATGTAGAGTCGCTCCTCCTGGATGCCCAGGCGTTGGGCCCGGCGGGCGATCTGGTGGGCGCTCTCTTCGGCGCTGACGTAGAGGACCGTGCCCACATGCCGGGCCACGTCTGCGGCCATCTGCAGCAGGAGGGTGCTCTTGCCGATGCCGGGATCGCCGCCCACCAGGATGCCTGCGCCCGGCACTATGCCACCGCCCAGGACCCGGTTCAGCTCGACCATGCGCAGGGGCAACCGCTCCACGGGGCTGGCGCCGACGCTGGCCAGGGTGACGGGCGTGGCGGTGGTGAGTCCGTTCGCGGCCAGGGTCGACCGGCCGGGTTCAGCCGGCCGGATGGTGACTGCTTCCAGGGTGTTCCATTCGCCGCAATCCGGGCATTTGCCCATCCACTTCATTTGGGTGCTGCCGCACTGGGAGCAGACGTATTGGACTTTTGCTTTGGCCATGGCGCCTTTTCCTGACCTTTTGCCCGTTCTTAACCTTTTGCCTGCCCTGACTTTTAGCCGGTTGTTGGAGGGTCAGTGCAGAACAATTGCAGAACAAATGTGCGTCCATTGTACGTCGAAATGGGGCGGGCCGTCAATGATGGCAGGGAGGACGAGGATAGGGAGCAGCGATGTCAGATGTGGCCACGGGTGTGGAGGGGCCCTGAGATGGAAAAGGGGCGGGAACGCCATTGTACCCGCCCAGGGAAAGGCACCCAGGCCTCTCCCGCATGCTCCCAGTGTACCATGGCGGCGCTGGGGCACCAAATGGGGTTGGATGGGTCTTCGATTCCTCGGAAGGTCATTCGGATTTGCCTTTCATACCGAATCTGATCCGGAACGTGTCTCCCAGATGGGTTGAAATGGCTCCAAAAAATTCTTCTTGAAGTGCTTGACAAAGCGAGACAAAGGTGGTATTCTGATGCCTGATGCATCAGGCATCAGAGATTGGCAGTGAACCATTCTGAATGCCCTGGTGAGTCATGCTCCTCACCCCAAAAGTGTATCGCCCAACGATAGGCCCCGTATAAGACCTGACTGGTTGGTATTTGTATTCCAAGAGGAGGAGGAACCATGGAGAATCGCAAGTTAAGTCGCCGCAGCCTGCTGAAATGGATGGCCGCCGGCTCGGCTACGGCCGCCCTGGCCGCCTGTGCCCCGGCCGCGGCCCCAGCGGACAGCGGCAGCGGCCAGCAGCAGAGCGCCGAGTCCGCCGCGGCCCCAAGCCAGGGCAAGGTGCAGATGAGTGTCGCCACCCATCACAGTGAAGTTCATGATTGGCAACGGGAGTTCGCCCGCCGCTGGGCCGAGGAGCACGCCGACCAGGTGGACCTCCAGATCGAAGCGGTGGTCTACGACGAGATGCCCAAGCTACAGCTGGCCCGCTCCGCCTCTGGCACCCTGTGGGACGTGGTCTTCAGCGGCATCAAGTGGTTCCCCTTCTCCGCCTCCAAGAACATGTTCCTGGTGCTGGACGACTTCCTGGCCAACCGGGAGGATGCCAACCTGGATGACTTCTTCTCCACAGCTTTAGCAGGCGGCTACCTGGACGGCAAGCTGTATGGCCTGCCCTACGAGATTCATCCGGGCAACCCGGCGCTGGTGGCCTTCAACGTGGACATGTTGGAGGAAAAGGGGCTGCCTCTGCCCACAGACGACTGGGATGTGAACCAGTACGCCGACCTGGTCGCCCAGGCCACCGATCCCGACAACAAGATCTACGGCACCAACTATCTGCCGGGCAACTACTACGACTTCGAGTCCCTCTCCCGGGCCTACGGCACCGACATCATGGACCCGGAGCGGAAGCAGTTCTGGTTCAACACCGACGAGCTCAACCGGGCGGCGGCCCGTTGGATTGTGGACCTGCGCACCAAGCTCCATGCGGCGCCCTCCCGGGAGGATGCCCAGGGGCTGGACTTCACGGCCGGCGTGCTGGCCACTGCTGTCGCTGCCACCCACCAAATTAATGGGTGGACAACCGCCATCGGCGACAAGTTCCGCCACGATTGGGTCCTCTTCCCCAAGGGGCCGGATGGCAAGCGGGGGTATACCGCCTTCACCTCCAACTTTTCCTGCTCGGCTCAGACCAAGGCACCGGACCTGGCCGTGGATCTGCTCCTCTACCTTACCTCCACCGAGGCCGGCCTCTGGTCCGCCCTGGAGCAGGGCACAGGACATCCCAACGCCCGTCGCTCTGTGTGGGAGAACGAAGAGTTCCTCCGCCAGGCCCATCCCATTTTTGCCCGGGTTCTAGAAATGTTCCATGACCCGGACATTCCTGGTCCGTTCCCCATGCCCTACAACCTGCGCTTCCAGGAGCTGCAGGACAACTGGGCCAACACCTCGCCGGACCTGTTCTACGGCGATGTGGAGTATGAGGAGGGCATGCAGATGGTGCAGGATGCCTGTCAGGAGATCCTGGACCTGCCGCGCGCGTAAGAAGGTTTACCTCCATTTTCAGGTAGCATCGAAAGGAGAATATCTATGCCAGTCAAAAGTCTCAGCCGTCGTGATTTTCTGAAAGTGGCTGCTGGTACAGCCGCGGTAGGTGTGATGGCCGCCTGCAGTACACCTGCTGCGCCGGGGGACCAGACGGGCAGCAATGTGCCATCATCGGGCGAGCGTATCCCGATTACTGTCATGTTTTGGGATCCACAAACACCGGGTGTTCGTGAGCTGCCTATGAAGAAATGGGAGGAAACCCAGGATACGTACTCGGTGGACTATCAATGGATCAACCCGCCCAGCGCTTTTTACGAGAAGTTGACGATCATGATGGCCTCCGGCTCGCCTCCCGATCTTTTCATCCTGCAAACATCCTGGCTGCCGGAGTTTTTGCGTAACCATGTTCTCCTGGACATCCAGCCTTACATCGACCGGGATAACTACTCGTTGGATGATTTCCCCAAGATCGCCGTCGACGCCTACAGCTATCAGGGCGGCTTCTACGGGTTGCCCGACAACATCACGGCCTGGTGCATCTACTATCTGAAAGATCTCTTTGACGAAGCAGGTGTGGATTACCCCACGGCCCAGTGGGATGATCCGGCCTGGACGACCGATGACTTCCTGGCGGCCTGCGAAAAACTCCAGAAGCGAGATGCCAGCGGCAAAGTCACCCAGTATGCTTACGATATTTCTACCGGTGGCTGGCTTGTGCAGTCCATCTGGATGTCTCTCTTTGGAGGCAGCTTCGTAGACGACCCTCTGGATCCCACAGAATGCACCCTGGATCGTCCGGAAGCTATTGAGGCGTTGCAGTTCCTGGCCGATCTGGCCTGGAAGTATGAGTACGCCCCCCGTCCAGAGGCCTCTGCGGATATGAATGCCATGGAGATGGTGACAAACGGCCGGCTGGCCATGTTTAACGGTGGCGGTTGGGGATTCCAGCGCTGGGCGGATGTGCCATATCAGTGGGACATTGGGCATTTCCCCAAGGGGCCCGTTCGCCGGAATGATTATGTCTTCTACTATCCCATTTCCATTGCCAACGCGACGAAACACCCGGATGGGGCCTGGGAGCTGTTGAAGTATTACGAGGACGTCGCCATTAAGGAGATCATTGCTGAAGGCGGCTTGCAGGGCACGAAAATTTCCGATATGCGTGAAATCTTCGCGACGAGTGCCAATCCACCAGAAAGCCGAGAGGTCCTGGTGGATGCTGTGGAGCATTTCGGTATTCTGGATCCCCGTCTCACCAACTGGCAGAAGATTGTGAACACCTTCACCGCTGAACTGGATTACCTCTGGCTGGGTGAGAAGAGTGCGGAAGAGGCCGCTATGGCTGCCAAGGCAGCGGTTGATCCACTCATTCAAGAGGGGCGGTTGACTTCAGAGGCCTGAAGATCCTGGCGCATTGGCGCAGAATGACCACCGGGAGAATGGCCTTAAGGCCTGATCCGGGCCATTCTCCCGCGAAAGGAATGCTATGAACAATTCAGCAATCGGGCAGACTTTGCCCTCAAGCAAGCCACGTGCTCACCAGCAGTCCTCCCCCATGCGTCGCAGGGAAAACCTGTTAGGATGGCTATTGGCGTCGCCATTTTTGATTGGTTTTACCGTTTTCACCGCCGGGCCGATGCTGGTTTCGCTTTTTCTCTCGTTTGCCGATTGGAATCTACTCAGCTCACCCCAATTTATCGGCCTGGCGAATTATCAGGAGATGCTCTTCGCCGACAAGCTGGTAGGCCATTCTCTGAAAGTGACCCTTTACTTTGCCTTAGGTTCCATCCCTTTACACATCATACTGGGCCTGGCCATTGCGATGATGCTCAACACCTCGGTGAAGGGCCTTTCGTTCTTTCGGACCATTTACTATCTGCCGGCAATCCTTTCTGGTGTGGCAGTCGCTATGCTCTGGCGCTGGATTTTTTCGCCGGACTTTGGCCTGCTCAATGCTGGATTGGCTATGGTGGGGATCGAGGGCCCCAATTGGCTCATGTCCCGACAGTGGGTTATTCCATCCTTCATTCTCATGAGCCTGTGGGGGGTCGGAGGCAGCATGGTCATCTATCTGGCCAGCCTGCAGGGGATACCCACCTCCCTTTATGAGGCGGCCACAATCGATGGGGCCGGTTGGTGGGCCCAGACCCGGCACATTACCCTGCCGATGATGAGTCCCGTGATTCTCTTTCAGCTCATCATCGGCATCATTCAGGCCTTCCGCTTCTTCGAAGCGGCATACATCATGACAGACGGGGGCCCTGCCAACGCATCGCTCTTCTTCATGCTTTACCTCTATCGACAGGCCTTCCAGTATTTCAATATGGGCTACGCCTCTGCCCTGGCCTGGCTGCTTTTCTTCATCGTGTTGATACTTTCGCTGTTGGTGCTGCGGAGTTCGCCCGCCTGGGTTTATTATGAGACGGAGTTGAAGGGGCGCTAACATGACGGGAAGCCAGAGTTTGAACCGACGGCTTGTGACAAGTCTGATCTACTTTCTGTTGGTGTTGGGCGCCGTTGTGGTGCTGACGCCGTTGGCCTGGATGATTTCTACATCGCTCAAGGAAGAGGGACAGGTTTTTCTGTTCCCACCTCGATTGATCCCGGATCCGGTGGTCTGGCGTAACTATCCGGAGGCGCTGACTGTTTTGCCCTTCAAAATTTATTTTCAAAACAGCGCCATTGTGAGCCTGTCCGCCATTGTGGGGGCGGTGTTGTCCTCATCGTTGGTGGCCTTTTCCTTCGCACGCCTTCGTTGGCAGGGGCGAGATTGGATGTTTTTGTTGGTGTTGGCCACCATGATGTTGCCCGGTCAGGTGACCATCATTCCCCAATTCTTGATTTTCCGTTCGCTGGGCTGGCTGGATACTCTGTTACCTCTGATCGTCCCTTACTGGGGGGCGGGTGCTTTCTTCGTCTTCTTGCTGCGCCAGTTTTTCATGACGATTCCCGGCGAATTGGACGATGCTGCCCTGATCGATGGCTGCTCCCACCTGGGCATTTACTGGCGGATTATTCTGCCACTTTCCAAACCGGCGCTGGCGGCTGTGGCCATCTTCACGTTCCAGTGGAGCTGGAATGACTTTTTCCACGCCCTTGTTTTCCTCAGCAGCCGGGAAAACTGGACGGTGGCCCTGGGGCTGGCTGCCTACCGCAATACCTTTGGCACCACCTGGAATCTCCTCATGGCAGCCTCGGTGGCCAGCATCTTGCCTCTGGTCCTGGTCTTCTTCTTTGCGCAACGCTATTTTATCCAGGGAGTTGTCTTTACAGGATTGAAGGGGTGACATTATCGCATCCTTATTGGGTACATAGCATTGGGTACATAGCTTGAGAGTCTTTAACAGCCTTTGATGTCTACTCGGTTGGATGTCTACATGGATGGAAGGGTTCTGAAGTCGTGAATCAGCACAATGTCTTGTTTATCCTGACGGATCAGTGGCGTCATAATGCCCTGGGTTTTTGTGGCGATCCCCTGGCCCATACACCCAATCTGGACCGTTTGGCTGCGGGCGCCTCTTTTTTCCGCCATGCCTTCACGTCAGTCCCCCTTTGCTCGCCCGCCCGGGGGTGCCTCTTAACCGGACGTTGGCCCCACCAGAGTGGTATGGAGGACAATGTTGGCGTAGGGGCTTCCCAGCAGGCCGGACTATCCGCCGAGGTCCGGACTTGGCTGGAAGCAGCCCGTGATCATGGCTACCGGGTGGGTTACTTCGGTAAATGGCATTTGGGTCATCCCGGCCCCAGCGAGCGCGGTGCCCAGTATATTGCCGAACCAGCCGATCTGCAGGGCGCGGAGGGCGGCAAGGAGGCCGCTCGCGCCACAGAATCTGGGGAGCTACGGTCGCCCTTTCGAGAACAGTGGCTGGCCGACGTGGCCCGCAGACGTCCAGATTCCTTCCCCCCATTTTATGAAACATTGCCGGGCACCATGGAGGAGACCCAAACAGGTCAGGTATCTGCGGCGGCGGTCCGCTTCCTGCAGGAAGCCGCTTCGGATTCGCGGCCCTGGTTCCTCACGGTTTCTTTTCGGGGGCCCCACTTTCCCCACGCCGTGCCCGAGCCATACGCCAGCTTGATCGATTCCGCGAAGGTGCCTCTGCCCGAGAATTTGTACGATGACTTCCGTCAGAAGCCCTGGTTCCAAAATCGAATTTGGTGGCCGTGTCACGACACCGCTCACCTGGACGAGGAAGCATGGCGCAAGACGTCCGCTGCATACTATGGCATGATTGCCATGTTAGATGAAGCCATCGGGCGTGTTTTGAATGCTGTGGCCGCGGCAGATGGGGGGCGCCCCACCACCATCCTCTTTGCCTCCGATCATGGGGAAATGTTGGGTGCCCATGGCCGTTTTGACAAGGGTCCCTACTTTTACGACGAGGTGATGCGTATCCCCCTTTTGATCCGGCCCGGCGAGGTGGGGCTACCGGCCCGGGAGGGCTCTGGGCAGCAGCCTCGTTGGCGAGATGAATATGTCAGCATCCTGGATCTGGGCGCTACCCTCTTTAGCCTGGCAGGTGAAACTCCGCAGATCCCCGGCCGAGATCTCATGCCCCTGGTGCATGGCGAATGGACAGGGCCCTGGCCCCAGGAGGCCTTTGGTTGGTACAACTACTATAACGGCCACTCCTTCGTGATGCGCTCCATCCGGACACCGGCATACAAATATGTCTTCGCTCCCCAGGCCGTGGATGAATTGTATGATCTGCAGGCTGATCCCGGCGAGTTGGTCAACCTGGCATCCGACCCTGCCCACGCGAGCAAGGTGACGGAACTGCGGCAACGACTCTTTGCCTGGATGATGCAGGAAGGCGATCCGCTGCTTGAGCAGTGGCAAGAGTTGCCGCCGGCGGGCACCCTGGTAGACCGCCTTCGTGCCGGTTCGCTGATTTGACCATCATCTGACCCTCATCGTATCCATGCCAGCCTGGACCAGAGGAATGAATCCATGAATCCGCGGCCGAATATCCTCCTGATCATGACCGACCAGCAGCGACATGACGCTGTGGGTTATGTCAATCCGGAGGTGCAGACCCCCCATCTGAACCAACTGGCGCAGGAGTCTGTGCTCTTTACGAATGCCTACACCACCAACCCTTCCTGTATTCCTGCCCGGGCGGCCATTTTTACGGGTAAATATCCATCCCAGTGTGGCGTGCCCACTTATATGACCTATTTGCCCAAACATGAAGTCACTTTCATGAAAAGGCTCCAGGAAGCGGGCTATTACACGGCTGTAATCGGCAAACAACATTTCTGGAAGTCAGAAATTGACAAGGGATATGACTATCTGGAGATCATTGACGAACATTTCCCGCCCAGGCGTATTCACAAGGAAGTAGACCCCAGTCGGTTTGGCCTGCCTTCCAATTCCACCGTGTTGGACTCAGCTTCCAGCTATATATGCTTTCTGGCTGACAGCGGTTTTACGGAGGGGAGCCAGTTATTTGAAAAAGTACCTTCGACCAAAGAAGTGTACCGCTGGAAAGCCGACGAGCGATACCACGTGGATGCCTTCGTGGGCGACCGGGGAGTAGCGTGGATTCGCAACCAAAGGCCTGTCGGCAAACCGTGGTTCCTCACCCTCTCTTTCCCGGGTCCTCATACGCCGTTTGACGGCATTGGCTTGCCAGACGAGGCTCTCTACGAGCAGGTCGAAATCTCATTGCCTTCAACCGCGCCGGAGGATATCTTTCAGAAGCCACCACATTTTCGACACTTGTTAAAGCGGTATTGCGAGCTTGATGAAACTGCGCAGGCTATCCGCTCGCGCATGAGCGATGCGGAAATCCGGCTGATGCGCAAGTCATATTATGCCAACGTCTCACTCATCGATCGGAAAATAGGGGCTGTCATCGAAGCTTTGAAAGAATGTGGGGACTATGAGAATACCTTGATCCTGTTCCTGTCCGACCATGGAGATTTCCTGGGCGACTTTGGAATGGCCCAGAAGATGCAGTGCCTGTCAGAAGTTTTAATGCGTATTCCTTTCCTCATCAAGCCGCCGATACAAGGGTTTCGAGGGTATCAGGAGAATTCGTTTGTCAGCTCCGTCGAGGTTGCCGCCACCTGTCTGGCCACAGCCGGCTGTGAAGTTCCGCCCGACATCTCTCGACGTAGTTTGACTCAATTTTTCAATCAGACCGAAGCGCCAGTTCGGTGGGACGAAATTTATATGGAAGCCCGGGACATTCGAGGGATTCGCGTCGGACAGTACAAACTGGCCTATTACGCGGAACGGGAATATGGCGAACTCTACGATTTGGCCAGCGATCCAGAGGAAAGGGTGAACCTCTGGTTTGATGGACAATTTCAGGAGATCAAACACCGTTTGATGACCCGGTTGCTGGATAAGCTCATCCAGCTGGGACACAACATGCATGTGATCTGGCATCCAGATACTCCGCCCATTTAGGCGTGCCTCAAGCTAGCGTGATGATTCTTGCTGAGGTCGAAAACCAATGAGAACTGCCCGGGAGTGTTGAATTTGAAGATTGAAAATCTTGTCGCCTATCCGCTTCGATGCAGGCTGGAACGCCCCTTCAGCTATTCGCAAAAATGGGTCACACATCGCACCACGGTCCTGGTCAAGGTAATGACCGATGAGGGCATCACCGGCTGGGGTGAAGTCTTCTGCCACGACGCCTGGGCGGCTGTCACCGGTATGATTGAGCAGACATACAAGCCCCTGCTCATCGGACGGAATCCCCTGGATATTGAAATTATCTGGGAACATTTGTATAACTGGACCAAAGACTACGGTCAAAAGGGGATCACGACAGCTGCCCTCAGCGGCGTCGATATCGCGCTGTGGGACATCTACGGCAAAGCGACCGGCCTGCCGATCTACCAATTGCTGGGGGGCGCCTTTCGCCAGCAGATCCAGGCTTACGCTACCGGGATGTACATCACCGAATGTGCTGATCCGGCCATCGCTCTGGCAGAGGAGGCTTGCCGCTACGTGGAGCAAGGGTTCCGCGCCATGAAGATGAAAGTTGGCTTTGGCATTCAAGCCGACACACGCTATATCCAGAGTGTGCGGAGCGCCATCGGCGAGGATGTCGAGTTAATGGTAGATGCCAACCATGCCTATGACGTGGCTTCAGCTATCCGACTGGGCCGGATCTTAGAAACATACGATATCGCCTGGTTCGAAGAACCTGTATCTCCAGAGGACGTCGCCGGCTATTGTCGGGTTCGGCAGGCTTTGGACATCCCCATAGCTGGGGGCGAGGCAGAGTTTACCCGCTACGGCTTTCGAGACTTAATTGTCCAAGGGGCTGTTGATATCGTTCAACCTGATCTCTGTTTGACGGGGGGCATTTCAGAGGGGCGAAAAATAGCCACGCTGGCCAGCGCATGGCATGTGCGTTGTCTGCCCCATGTCTGGGGGACAGCCGTTGGCCTGGCTGCTGCTCTACACTTCCTGGCTGCGTTGCCCAATATCCCGCCATCCCTGAACCCTCAGCCCCTTATGGTGGAACTGGATCAGACGGAACACCCCTTGCGGCAGTTGACCTACCTGCCGGGCTACGTCAAAGATGGCTTCATTCAAGTGCCCGACCAACCCGGCCTGGGCGTTGAGGTGGATGAAACGCATCTGGCGCGTTACTGCCCTTCATGACGGTCGGGATAGCCTCGACCATTCGCCCATGGCGAGGCTAAACGTTCCAGTCCTTATGGAGAGAGGCTGATTGGTTTGCTGCGTGTCAGCGGCGCCCAGTCCCTTGCCGCGAGATTTGGTTGCTTGGGCTTACTTGTTGACCTTGGAGTGGGGATAAAAGCAAAAATGACAACTATCGTTGAAACAACATCGTTAAGCGAACAAATTGAAGACGCACTGAAAGCTGAAATCCTTGCCGGCCGGTATCGACCTGGGCAGCGAATCTCTCCCGACGAACTCCGCGATAGATGGGGGGTCAGCATCACCCCAGTTCGGGATGCCATCAGGCGCCTGGAATCGATCGGCCTGGTCAAAGTGTTGCCCCGGCGGGGTGTCTACGTCGCCACGATTGACAAGAAATCGTTCAAGAATATCTTCGATTTGCGCATTGCGCTGGAATGTCTGGCCATCGAAACGGCCGCCCTCTTGATCCCGGATGAAAAGATCGAGGAGGCATACCACTACTACCGGGAAGCGGAGCGCCAGCTGCGGGAAACCGGCGATCGAACGCTTCTGATTGAACGGGACCATACCCTGCACGACCTGATCATCGAATACTGTGATAATCCCAAACTCCAGGAAATTATGCGGGATCTCCATGACTTGAATGTCTGGGCCCGCGCGACCCTGGTGGCACGCCACCCGGATTCGTATGAGCAGGCACTTCCCGAACACCTGGAAATCATGGAGGCGCTTCGGGCTCGAGATGTGGAAGCCGCCCGGCAACGTTTACGCACTCACCTGGAAAACGCGTTCCGCCGCGCATACGAAGACTGGAACGGTGGCAACGGAGAGTCCGATTCCCCCTGAGGCTGCCAGCCCCGTCCATTGGCCGCGAGGTGCCCTTGCCCTGGTACCAGACCTGGTATCAGTCCCTCTGCATCTGCTCTAAAATTTACCATTCTAAAATCCACCCTATGGAGAAAATGATGGCAAGTTCACACAGCACGAGCCAACGCCTTCAGCCGGTTTTGCCCCAAAGCCCCCACGCCAGGATGTCACCCATGGGGCCCGGAACTGTCCGCTGGACTGAAGGGTTTTGGGCTGACCATTTCGCACGAGTTCGCAGCCAGATGATCCCCGCCATCCACCGCGCTTTGAACGACCCAGACAACGGCGCAGTGCTGAGCAACTTCTACGTGGCCGCCGGTCTACAGGAGGGGGGACATCAGGGTACTTTCTGGAGCGACGGTGACTGCTATAAATGGATGGAGGCCATCATCCACGTCTTGGGTGTGGTGGATGATCCGGAGCTAGATCGCCTCCTCGACGAACTGATCGACGTCATTGCCCGAGCCCAGGAACCCGATGGATACATCTGCACTCAGGTGCAATTGACCGACAAAGGGCGCTGGCAGGCGCCCCAATTTCATGAGCTCTATAATATGGGCCATTTGATCACGGCGGCCTGTGCCCACCATCGGGTAACCGGCAAAGAGAACTTCCTGCAGGTCGCCCGTAAGCTCGCTGATTACCTGTACCAGGTATTTCAACCTCGTCCGCCTGAGCTGGCTAACTTTGGCTGGAATCCTTCCAACATTATGGCCCTGGTAGACCTTTACCGCATCACGGGTGAAACTCGCTACCTGGAACTGGCCCAGACGTTTGTGGATATGCGAGGATCCGCACCCAAAACGCCTGGCCGCCAGCAGGATGATCGGGGGGGTGGCGGTACCGATCAGATCCAAGATCGTATCCCTCTACGACAGGAAACCGAGGCTGTGGGGCACGCCGTAACGGCTACCTATCTATATTCCGGCGCTGCAGATGTCTATATGGAAACTGGGGAGCAGGCGCTCCTGGAGGCATTACAGCGCATCTGGTTGGATATGACCACTCGCAAAATGTACATCACCGGCGGTGTGGGGACCCATCACCACGCGGTTTCCAAGCGGGGAGACCGCATCTGGGAAGCCTTTGGCCTGGATTATCAGCTGCCAAATGCCACTGCTTATAATGAAACCTGTGCGAATATCGGCAATGCCATGTGGAATTGGCGGATGTTGCGTATCACGGGGGAGGCACGCTTCAGCGACATCATGGAATTGGTCGCCTACAACACCTTGCTCTCTGGCGTCAGCATGGATGGGACCCATTTCTGCTATACCAATCCTTTGCGCTGGTATGGCGCCGAACACCTCCTGCTCAGTCAAGATGCTCCCACTCGCTGGCATACTTTTCATTGCTACTGCTGCCCGCCCCAGGTGGCACGCACCATCGCACAACTGCATGAATGGGCGTATAGCCTGTCGCCGGAAGGTCTCTGGATCCACCTGTATGGCGGGAACACCCTGGAAACGTCCCTGGATGGCACCTCTTCCATCCGACTGAAGCAGGAGACTAACTATCCATGGGACGGTTACATCAAAATCACCCTGACAGCAGTCCCTACCCACCCCATGGCCCTCATGCTACGGATACCCGGTTGGGCGACGGGGGCAACCCTCCGGGTGAATGGCGAGCATTGGGCCGAGCAACCCCAGCCAGGTACCTATGCGGTGTTGAAACGCTCCTGGTCGCCCGGAGATGTGATTGAGCTGGACCTGCCCATGGAGCCTCGTCTCGTGAAGGCGCATCCCAAAGTCGAGGAGGCCGCTAATCATGTGGCCATCATGCGCGGCCCCGTGGTATATTGTCTGGAGTCCGTGGACTTACCCCCGGCGGTCTCCATGGATGAAATCTACATCCCCCGCGATGTCCGCCCTGTGGTCCGTTATGATGAAGAACTGTTAGGCGGGCTCGCCACCCTGGAGCTAGATGCCTGGGTCATCCATGGCCCTCCCTGGGACGGTCAACTCTATCGTATCCTCGGCGGCGAGTCCCGTCAGCCTGTGCAGGTGAGGTTGATTCCCTACTACGCCTGGAATAATCGGGGTGAGACCCAGATGACCGTTTGGCTCCCCCTCTGTTAGCCCAGTGGGGCTCAACCGATCCCGACCGACTGCGAAAATTCCAGGGCTCATCTCCCAAATGTGTGCGAACCTGTTCGGTTCCCTGCGAAACCGGGATGGGTAGCGCACATTTGTGGTAGATGAGCCAAATTCTAGAAGCTGTGGTGTAGAAATACACGAGAAGCCGCGGCGAACAACGCGCAGAGCGCTGTTTTTTCGTCACTCTCCTGCGTTTCGTGTAGGGCACCATGAAAGCCCATACCCCTCTATTTTATTGCGTTCTCCCTCGGGATGGCGTACAATAACACGGCGCACGAACACCCGTTCGCCTGGACGCGCCAGGGTTCTGGCTGGTCGTTGTGAGGTCGCACTGGTAAATCTTGGCAGAAAGTCGCCGTCGTATTCATGGCTCTACTGCACAAAGGTCAAATGAGGACGCTGACCCACGCAGATGAACGCTGATTCGGGCGATTCTCTCCTGCGTTTCTTTGCGCCTTTGCGCCTTTGCGCCTTTGCGTTCAAAAATGCCCTTTTTGCAGCGGAGTCATTCATTCACCAGAGGTCGTGCGCCCAGAGGGCATCCGGAATTTCTGCCGTGGTGTTGACGCCAGATTGTACCAGTGCCGTGAGTAGGGGGTAAGGACACGCTTTCCATGGCTTTAGATAAGCTGATCGTACGGGGTGCCCGCGAGCACAATCTGAAGAACATCAACCTGGAGATCCCCCGGGACAAGCTGGTGGTGATCACAGGGCTGAGTGGCAGCGGCAAGAGCAGTCTGGCCTTCGACACCATCTATGCCGAAGGCCAGCGCCGCTACGTGGAGTCCCTCTCGGCCTACGCCCGCCAGTTTCTGGGGCTGATGGAAAAGCCCAATGTAGACCAGATCGAGGGCCTCAGCCCAGCCATCTCCATCGACCAGAAAGGCGCCGGCCGCAACCCGCGCTCCACCGTGGGGACCGTCACGGAGGTCTACGACTACCTGCGCCTCCTCTACGCCCGCATCGGCCAACCCCATTGCCCCACATGCGGCGAGCCCATCACCCAGCAGAGCCCCACCCAGATCGTGGACAGCATCCTGGAGATGCCCGAGGGGAGTCGCCTCCTGATCCTGGCCCCCCTGATCAAGGACCGCAAGGGCCATCACAAAGGCGTCTTCGAGGAGCTGCAGAAGCAGGGCTACGTCCGCGTGCGGGTCAACGGCCAGCTCTACGAGGTCACCGAGGTGCCCGAGCTGGACCGCTACAAGATGCACACCATTGAGGCTGTCATCGACCGCATCATCGTGCGCCACCCCCGACCCGACCCGGACAACCCGGGCGAGGAGCTGCCCGGCACCGATGTTACCCGCCTCAGCGATTCGGTGGAGACGGCCCTGCGCCTGGGTGAAGGGGTCATGATCGTGGCGGACGTCACCGACGCCGATAACCCCAAGGACCGTACCTACAGCGAGCACTTTGCCTGCATCAAGTGCGGTACCAGCTTGCCGGAGATCGAGCCCCGCACCTTTTCCTTCAACAGCCCCCATGGCGCCTGCCCTACCTGCACCGGGCTGGGCACCCTCCAGGAGTTTGACCCCGACCTGATCCTGGAAGAGGACCTGAGCCTGGCCGAGGGCGCGGTGCGCCCCTGGCGCCGCCAGAACGGGGACGACGGCGACGGCTACTACCAGCAGTTGCTCCAGGCTGTCTGCCGCCAGTTCGCCATTCCCTACCAGGTTCCCGTGCGGGAACTGAGTCGCAAGCAGCGGGACATCATCCTCTACGGCCCGCCCCGCAAGCAAGAGAAGGTGCGCATTGAGTACCGCAACAGCAGCGGCCAGGCTCGCCAGTATGAGACCACCTTCCACGGGGTGATTGCCAACCTCCAGCGCCGCTACCAGGAGACCAACAGCGATTACATCCGCAGCAAGCTGGAAGAGTACATGAGCGTGCGCCCCTGCCCGGCCTGCCAGGGGAAGCGCCTGCGCCCGGAAGCCCTGGCCGTCACCATCGCCGGCAAAAATATCTGGGAGATCTCCCGCATGCCCGTGGAAGACTCCCTGCGCTGGATCCGCTGGCTGCAAGGGGAAACCCCGACGCCGGGCGAGGGAGCGCCAGCCAACCCAAGCCAGAATGGACGCATCCCCAACGACCGCTCCCCCCTGACGCCCCGGGAGCAGGCCATCGCCTACCAGGTCCTCAAGGAGATCGCTGCCCGGCTCCAGTTCATGGTCAACGTGGGCCTGGAATACCTGACCCTGGACCGCACCGCGGTGACCCTCTCCGGCGGCGAGGCCCAGCGCATCCGCCTGGCTACCCAGATCGGCAGCCAGCTCATGGGCGTGCTCTACATCCTGGATGAGCCCAGCATCGGCCTGCACCAGCGGGACAACGCCCGCCTCATCGCCACCCTGCAGGGCATGCGGGACCTGGGCAACACGGTGCTGGTGGTGGAACACGACGAGGATACCATCCGCGCCGCGGACTGGGTGGTGGATATGGGACCCGGCGCCGGCGAGCACGGCGGGCATGTGGTCTGCTCCGCACCCCGGGACGAATTTCTCCAGTCGCCAGACAGCCTCACCGCGCAGTACCTGCGGGGGGAAAAGCGTATCCCCGTCCCCCGGGAGCGGCGGGAAGGCAACGGCAAGTACCTCTACATCCGGGGGGCCAGCGAGAATAACCTGAAAAATGTGGATGTGCGCATCCCCCTGGGCAAGCTCATCGCCGTCACCGGCGTCAGCGGCAGCGGCAAGTCCAGCCTGGTGATCGAGGTTCTCTACAAAAAGCTGGCCCAGATGATGTACCGGGCCAAGGACCGGCCCGGCAAACATGCCGGCATCGAGGGTGTGGAGCACCTGGACAAGGTGATCGACATCGACCAGAGCCCCATCGGGCGCACGCCCCGCAGCAACCCGGCCACCTACGTGGGCGTCTTCACCTACATCCGGGACCTCTACGCCAGCCTGCCCGAAGCCAAGGCCCGGGGCTACAAGCCCGGCCGCTTCAGCTTCAACGTCAAGGGCGGCCGCTGTGAGACCTGCCAGGGCGACGGCATCATCCGCATCGAAATGCAGTTCCTGCCCGACGTCTACGTCCCCTGCGAAGAGTGCAAGGGCCGGCGCTACAACCGGGAGACCCTGGAGATCAAGTTCCGGGGCAAGTCCATTGCCGACACCCTGGACATGACCGTGGAAGAGGCCCTGGACTTTTTCCAGAACATCCCCCGCATCCGCAACAAGCTGGAGACCCTGAACGCGGTGGGGCTGAGTTACATCCGCCTGGGGCAGCCGGCCACCACCCTCTCGGGCGGCGAGGCCCAGCGCATCAAGCTCAGCAAGGAATTGAGCCGCCGGGCCACGGGCAACACCCTCTACATCCTGGACGAGCCCACCACCGGCCTCCACTTCGAGGATGTGCGCAAGCTGCTCAACGTCCTCCACGAGCTGGTCAACATGGGCAACACCGTCCTGGTCATCGAGCACAACCTGGACGTGATCAAGAGCTGTGACTGGATCATCGACATGGGGCCGGAGGGGGGCAACAAGGGGGGCTACGTGGTGGCCGAGGGCACGCCCGAACACATCGCTACCCTGGAGCAGAGCTACACCGGCCAGTTCCTCCGGCCCATCCTGGCCCGGGACGCGGTGCTCTCCGCCGACTGAAGGGGCCGCCCCGGGGTGAGCATCCCCCGTGGGCCCGGCCCTCCACCTACCTATCGACGGCTGAAACGTCCATGATCGCTGCTGTC
This sequence comes from Litorilinea aerophila, assembly GCF_006569185.2. Taxonomy (NCBI): domain Bacteria; kingdom Bacillati; phylum Chloroflexota; class Caldilineae; order Caldilineales; family Caldilineaceae; genus Litorilinea; species Litorilinea aerophila. The sequence goes on from NZ_VIGC02000008.1 coordinate 133,876, forward strand.
ACCTTCGACTTTTGGGATACCCTGGCCATTGATGACTCCGATGAACCCAAGCGGGCTGCTCTCAACCTGCCCAGCAAAGCCGAAGCCAGGGTCCAGCTCTTCGTGAACCGGGTCACCGCGCTCCACCCCCACATCAGCCGGGAGCGGGCAGCGGAAGCCTACCAGCGGGCCAACCAGCGTTTCCGGGAGGACTGGCACAACAACCACCGCACCCCCAGCGTGGTCACCCGCCTCTACTACGCCTACGAGTACCTGGGCCTGGAGCCGGCGCCCGGCCAGTACGCCCGGTTGGTACGGGAGGTGGACGAGCTGGCCCGGGAGATCGAGGCCATGGAGATCCGGATTCAGCCCGACTTTGTCCCCGGCCTGCACCAGACCCTGCAGGCCCTGTCCCAGGAGTACCGGCTGGGCATCATTTCCGACACCATCCACACCCACGGCCGGGGGCTGCGCTACCTCCTGCAGCGGCAGGGAGTGCTCCAGTACTTCAGCTGCTTTATCTTTTCCGACGAGGTGGGCGCGTCCAAGCCGTCGCCGGAGATCTTCCGGCGGGCCGCAGTGAGCCTGGGCTTCAACCCGTGGAACATCGTCCACGTGGGCGACCGGGAGGAGAACGACGTGGTCGGCCCCCGCTCCATCGGCATGCGGGCCATCCTCTTCACCGGCATCGTCGACCGGGGCAGCAGCCGCACCCGGGCCCACGCCGTCTGTCGCGACTTCCGCCAGTTGCCCGACATCATCCGCCGCCTGCGCTAACGGAGCTCAGCCATGCACCCTTCCTCATCCAATCACCCTGCCGTCGCCGAGGCGGTTGCGGTGCTGGCCGAGCGTTTCATGGCCTGTTTCCCGGCCACCGTCTCCCGCCCCCGCACCGTGGGCCGGGAGGCCGAGTATCCGGTGGTCACCGCCACGGGCGAAGCCGCCGATGTGCGCCGCCTTTGGGACTATCTGTTGGCCCGGGGCGACCTGGAACCCAAGTACGACGACGGCACCCGCAACCTGATCGTGGCCCTGACCGGCGAGGACTACTCCTACGCCCTGGAGGTGGGCGTGGGCACGGTGGAGATCAACACCCGGCCCTGCCCGGACCTGTTCACCCTGCAGGAGATCCTGGAGGCCGCGGTGACCCGGCTGGTACGGGCCGCGGCCCGGCGAAGCTGGATGGTGCTGGGCTATGGCATCCAGCCGGTTTCGCCGCCGACCCTGCGCCTCATGTCCCCCAAACAGCGCTACCAGAGCCTCTATCGGGCCATGGGCGCGGAGTGGCTCTGGTACACGGTCACCGCCAGCGACCAGATCCAGATCGACATCGGCCGGGATGAAATGGTGGAGATGCTCAACCTGGGCAACCTGATGGCGCCGGTCATCATCGCCCTCTGTGCCAACTCGCCCGTCTACGAGGGCCGGCTGAGCCCTTTCTGCAGCGGCCGGGAAGGGCGCATGGCCCAGATCCACGCCAGCGAGCACCGCCACGGCATGCCGGCCCGCCCCTACACCAGCATCGTCGACTACGTGGATACCGTCTCCCAGACCACTTTCCTGATCCTGCGCGCCGACAACGAGGTGGTGCCCAGCTCCCGGCTTTTCACCGAGTATCTGCTGGAGCACGGCCCCGACTTCGAGGCCTTCCTCTTCCACGAACACTACATCTGGAATAGCGCGCGGCTTCGAGCCGCTTATGGCACCATCGAGATTCGGCCGGCCTGTCAGCAGCCGTGGCGGGAGCACATGGCCGCCATGGCCCTGAGCCTGGGGCTCATCGAGGCGGCCAGGGAGATCCTGGCCTACGTGCAGGAGGCGCTGGGGGAAGAGTATTGGGAGATCATGCGCAACTACCACCGGCAGGTCATCGCCCGGGGCCTGGCCGCGCCCCAGCCGGCCCCCCGCTTCCTCTACCGCATCGTGGCCATGGCCGAGGAAGCCCTGCGCCGGCGGGGCTTCGGCGAGGAACGGCTGCTCCTGCCCATCCACAACCGGCTGCAACGGCAGCTGAACCCGGCCCAACAGGCCCGCCGCATCTTTCAGGTGGACGGCCTCCACGGCCTGCTGGCCCACGCCGCCATCCGCCCGGCCCTCACCAGACCGGCATCGTCTTGAAGACCTCCGCGTAGGGCACCTGAATCTCCTCGCCCGCCCGGGCGTCCATCTCCTTCATCCAATCCAGATTCTTCTCTCCCTCGGGAAACTGGCTACGGTGGGCCAGGCAGGCGGCCACCTTGCGCTCATAGACGGCACTCACATCCACAAACACGTCCGGCTCCCGCTGGGTGGAGAAGAGAAAGACCCGGGTCAGGCGGCAGAGGTCGGCGCCATTTTCAGCCAGTTGCTCGGGCCGATAGAGGGGCATCTTGGAGGGCATGTAGGCGTCCAGCGCAGCCTGTCCCGCGGCCCGATGGTCCGGGTGGATCTGGCCGGGCCAGTAGGGATCGAAGGTCAAGAGGGTGTCGGCCTGGGTGAGGCGATAGAGCCGCGCGATCTGGGCCCGCAGCTCCAGGCTGGCCACCAGCTCGCCGTCGTGGTGGCCCAGGTTGTAGACCCGGCGGATGCCCAACAGGCGGGCGGCCTCTTCGGCCTCGGCCAGGCGGGTGGCGGCCAGGGCCGGCCGCAGGATGCCAGCCTCTCGGGTGCCGATGTCGCCCAGGGTGCAGTTGACCGAGAAGATCTCCACTCCCCGCTCGGCCAGCATGGCCACTGTGCCGCCGCAGATGCACTCCAGATCGTCGGGGTGGGCCGCCACCACGATCAGCCGCTGGACTTCCGCAAATGCCTCCAGGCCGACCCGTTTGGTTTCCGGGGTTCCCATGGTTACTCCCGTCTGTTGCAAAGACCGCGGCCGAAATGCACCGGTCTTCTCTGGGGGACCCCCTGGCGCACTTCGGCCAGGATTGTCTACCCTGCTACCGCCATGGCCCCACGGGCCTCGGCGGCCGCAGGGTTCAGGTCCACGGCGGGCGCCACCCACACCAGCACGTCGTAAAACGTGGCGCCGGCGCCCATATCCGCCTCGTCCTGGGCGGTGAGCTGGTTGACGTTGCGGCCATCTGGGCTCAGTTTGGCCCACCAGATGCCCGGCACCAGCACGGTGCCCGGCACAATGTCGGCCGTCACCACGGCTCGCAGGGTGAGACGGCCCCGCTGGTTCCAGACCGTGACCGGCGCGCCGTCCACCACCTGGCGGGGGGCGGCATCGTCGGGATGGATCTGGAGCGTCGGTACTCCTTCCCGGCGGCGCAACCGCTCCACGTTGACGAAGGTGCTGTTCAGGAACGAGTGGGCCGGCGGCGAGATGCAGGTGAGGGGGGGATGGGCCGTGGAATCGCCCTGCTCCGCAGCCTGCTGTTGCCAGGCCGGCGGCGTGTAGGTGGGCAGGGGGGCATAGCCGGCGTCGGCCAGGCGCTGGCTGTAGAACTCGCACTTGCCGCTGGGGGTGGGGAAGTTGCCCTCCGCGAACGGCAGGTATGGCTCGGGCAGATTCAGGCGCACGAAACCCCGTTCCAGCAAGGCCTCCCAGGTGACGGTGGCGAAGCGAGGGTGGCGCTGGGCCGCGATGAGCTCCTGCAAGATCTCCTCGTCGCCCTGGGCAAAGCAGGGCTCCCGGTAGCCCATGGCCCCAGCCAGCCGGCGGAAGATTTCGCTGTTGGGCAGGCTCTGGCCCACCGGCTCGATGGCGGGCCGGTTCAGGGCCAGGTAGAGGTGGCCGTAGGGCTTGATCAGGTCCCAGTGCTCCAGTTGGGTGGTGGCCGGCAACACGTAGTCGGCGTAGTCTGCCGTGTCGGTCTGGAAGTGCTCCAGCACCACGGTGAAGAGATCTTCCCGCTGCAACCCCCGCAGGACGGCCTCCTGGTCCGGGCAGACGGCTGCCGGGTTGGCGTTGTAGACGATGAGGGCCATCACCGGGGGGCCTGCCTCTGCCGGCGTGGGGACGGGGTCCACAGGGCGGGGGTGGTAGTGGGCCCGGGCCCGGATGGCCGGGTCGAGGCTCAGGGCGTCGCCCAGGCGGTTCATGTTGATGGTGCGCGGGGTGCGTCCCTGGAGCAGGTCCGGGCGGTAGAGGCAGGTGGTGTCCAGGTGGCGGAAGGCGCCGCTGCTGCTGAGCTGGATGCCGCCGCCCACCTCCCGCCAGGCGCCCACCAGGGCGGGCAGGCAGGCGATGGTGCGCACGGCCATGCCGCCCCCGGCGTGGCGCTGCATGCCGTAGTTGATGCGGATGGCTGCCGGGCGGGTGGTGGCGTACTCCCGGGCCAGGGTGCGGATGCGCTCGGCCGGCACGCCGGTCAACTCGGCGGCCCGCTCCGGCGTCCATTCGGCTACCCGTTGGGCCAGGGCGTCGAAGCCCAGGGTGTGACGGGCCACGTAGTCGGCGTCGTACAGGCCTTCCGCTACGATGACGTGCATCAGGGCCAGGGCCAGGGCGCCATCGGTGCCGGGGCGAATGGGGATCCACTCATCGGCGGCCCGGGCGGTGCGGGTGCGGGCCGGGTCGATGACGATGACCCGGGCGCCCTGGTGCCGTGCCGCCTGGATGAAGGGCCAGAGGTGTGCGTTGCTGGTGAGGGTATTGCTGCCCCAGATCAGGATCAGGCGGGCATGGGCAAAGGCCTGGGGCTCCAGCCCTTCGGTCGCGCCGATGGTGGCCACATAGCCTTCGAAGCCGGCTTCCGAGCAGATGGTGCGGGCCAGCTGGCTGGCGCCCATGCGGTGGAAGAAGCGTTTGGCCATCCCCTCCCCCTGGAGGTAGCCCATGGTGCCCGCGTAGAAGTAGGGAAGGACCGCCTCTGGCCCAACGGTGGCAATGATCTCCTGCAGGCGGGCGGCGATTGCCCCCAGGGCTTCGTCCCAGGAGATGGGAACAAACTGGCCGCTGCCCTTGGGGCCTACCCGACGCAGGGGGGTAGTGAGCCGTTCCGGGTGATAGGTGCGCTCCAGGTAGCGGTCTACCTTGGCGCAGAGGCGGCCTGCGGTGACCGGGTGGTGGGGGTGTCCCCAGAGGTCCACGGCCCGGCCGCTCTGGCGCTCCACGGCCACCTGCCAGCTGCAGGTGTCGGGGCAGTCGTGGGGGCAGGCGCCGGTGATGATGGCGATGGCGGGGTCGTGCTGGTACAAGTTCTGTTTGGACATGGTGGTTTGCCTTGCATGAGAAGATCCAGACGCCGTTTGGGTAGTGTAACAAAAGAGCGGTCCGGTCGCAAAAGCGGCCTGTTTGGGGGCGTTCCAGGTTGTGCAGGTTGTACAAGCCGCGCTGGAGGAACTTTGGACAGATTCGCGCTGGTAGACAGGCCGGGCTTCGGCTATAGTTTGGGGCAGTTGCTGCGCGCAGGATGCAGCCTGCAGGCACATCCTGGCGGGCAGGGGTTGCGCAACCCAAGGCGGAACCAACAGAGGAAGAGTCGAGGAACAGGAAGATCCAAACAGGACTTCGGTCCGGCCCACGCCTGGAAACGGGGGCCAAACAAAATAAATTCCGGCATGACAGCCAGGAGGCGCTTCCAGCCGCTGTCCCGCTGTTTTGCCACATCATCTCAGAGGAGACAGGAATAATGCATCTGGGTTGTAAGACGCCACAGGATGTGATGGCGGCCATCAGCGAACATGGCATTGAAATGGTGGATATCAAGTTCACCGATCTGTTTGGCCAGTGGCAGCACTTTTCCATCCCGGTAGAACATTTTGACGCGGAAAGCGCCTTTGAAGAGGGCCTGGGGTTTGACGGCTCTTCCATCCGGGGCTTCAAGACCATCGAGTCCAGCGACATGAACCTGCTGGCCGATCCCACCACGGCCCTGATCGATACCATGTGTGCCGTGCCCACGCTGAGCCTGGTCTGCAATGTCTACGAGCCCATCACCAACGAGCCCTTCAGCCGGGATCCCCGCTACGTGGCCCAGCGGGCAGTGGAGTACATGAAGTCCACCGGCATTGCCGACACAGTGTACATGGGCCCCGAGGCCGAATTCTTCATTTTCGACGAGGTCTACTACCACACCAACCAGTTTTCGGCTGGCTATGGCGTGGACTCCGGCGAGGGTATCTGGAATTCGGGCGCCCCGGGCCTGGGCCATCAGATCGGCTACAAGGGCGGCTATTTCCCGGTTGCGCCGTACGACACCCTGCAGGATCTGCGCACGGAGATGGTCCGGGAGATGCTGAACGCGGGCATCGAGGTGGAAGTGCACCACCATGAGGTGGCCACTGCGGGCCAGTGTGAGATTGACATGCGCTTCGCACCCCTGGTCCAGATGGCGGATCAGGTCCAGCTGTACAAGTACATTGTCAAGAATGTGGCCAAACGCCACGGCAAGACGGCCACCTTCATGCCCAAGCCCCTTTTCCAGGACAACGGCTCTGGCATGCACACCCACCAGAGCCTCTGGAAGAACGGCGAGCCCCTTTTCGCCGGGGACGGCTATGCCGGCCTGAGCCAGCTGGCCCTCTGGTACATCGGCGGCCTGCTGAAGCACATCAACTCCCTGCTGGCCTTCGCGGCGCCGACGACCAACTCCTATCGGCGGCTGGTGCCCGGCTACGAGGCGCCGGTGGTCATCGCCTACTCGGCCCGCAACCGCTCGGCTGCCTGCCGCATCCCGGTCTACTCCCAGTCGCCCAAGGCCAAGCGCATCGAGTTCCGCTGCCCGGACCCGGCTGCCAACCCGTACCTGGCCTTCGCCGCCATGCTCATGGCCGGCCTGGACGGCATCAAGAACCAGATCGACCCGGGCGATCCGGCGGAGATCGACCTCTTCGAAGAGGATGCCCTGAAGCGGGTGCCCATGGTCAAGGGCTCCCTGGGCGAGGTCCTGACGGAGCTGGAGAAGGACCACGAGTTCCTGCTGGAGGGCGGCGTCTTCACCGAGGACCTGATCGAAACCTACATCAGCCACAAGCGGGTCGCGGATGTGGATGCGGTGCGCCTGCGGCCCCATCCCCACGAATTCGTGATGTACTACGGCATCTGATCTCCTGGGAATGTGGTTGAAACTCATGGGTTGAATGGAGGGTGTGGGGGGCGAGCCTGGTCCCCCACACCCAGCGTTGAAGCAAGCGGCGGCCTGTATCTGCAACCGGACTCCGGCCATTCAGATACAGGCCGCCGCTTCTTTGGGCCTGGGAGGCCCAGGCGCCCAGGCCTGCAAATCGCTTCGCTTATCCTGCATAAGGGTGTTACAATAGGAGGCAATCCGAGCCATGAACCCGCACAATCCATACACAGCCGGCACGGCCAGCAACCATGATAGCGCAGGAGAAATGTTCGCCATGAACCTTGAATATACGTCGGAGCAACTCCAGCGGGTCGATGATATCATCAAGCGCAACGACATCCGCTTCATTCGCCTCCAATTTTCGGATATCATCGGCATCGCCAAACATGTCACCATCCCCGTGGGCCACTGGGACACGGCGGTGAGCCACGGCATCTGGTTCGATGGGAGCTCGGTGGAAGGCTTTGCCCGCATTGCGGAAAGTGACATGTACCTGAAGCCCGACCTGGACACCTTTGCCGTCATCCCCTGGGAGATGGATCTCTCCACGGCCCGGGTGATCTGCGACGTGTACACGCCCGACGGCGATCCCTTCCCCGGCGATCCCCGCTTTGTGCTGAAGCGCCAGCTCCGGCGGGCCGCCGAGATGGGCCTGGACTACCAGGTGGGGCCAGAGCTGGAGTTCTTCCTCTTTGAACGCCACGCCAACGGCGATATCTTGCCCCTCAAGCCCCACGACCGGGCCAGCTACTTCGACGTCAGCACCGACCTGGCCCACAGCGTGCGGCGCCAGATGGTGGACGCGCTCCAGTCCATGGGCATCACCGTGGAAAGCTCTCACCACGAGGTGGCCGTGGGCCAGAGCGAAATCGATTTCCGCTACGGGCCGGCCCTCATCACCGCCGACCACACCATGACCTTCCGGACCACCCTCAAGGCCATCGCCCAGAAGAACAACCTCCACTGCACCTTCATGCCCAAGCCCATTGCCGGCATCGCCGGCTCCGGCATGCACGTACATCAGAGCCTGTGGTGGATCGACAAGCAGGATACGGCCATGTACGACCCCGACAACGAATATGGCCTCAGCGAAACGGCCCTGCAGTTCATCGCCGGTCAGCTCCTCCATGCCCGGGCCATGTCGCCCATCCTGGCGCCCCTGGTCAACAGCTACAAGCGCCTGGTGCCCGGCTTCGAGGCCCCCATCTACATCTCCTGGGGGCGGACCAACCGCAGCGCCCTGATCCGGATCCCTCGGGTGAGCCGGGGCCGCTACCGCAGCGTACGCACCGAGCTCCGCTGCCCGGATCCCAGCGCCAACCCGTACCTGGCCTTCGCCGTCATGCTGGCCGCCGGGCTGGATGGCATCGAAAAGCGCCTCATGCCGCCGCCGCCGGCCGAGGAAGATCTCTTCCACGTGGACGGCGCCCGGGCAGGCCTGGAGACGTTGCCCGGCGATCTGGGGGAGGCCCTGGATGAGCTGAGCAAGGATGAGGTGATTCAGAACGCGCTGGGCCAGCATGTCTATGAGCGGTACATGGAGGCCAAACGGCTGGAGTGGGATGAATACCGGGTCTACGTGACCCGATGGGAGCTGGAGCGTTACCTGACCATCTATTGATGGTGATGGCGACTGCCGTCAAAAGCGGTCAACAGGAGGGCGGGCTTTCGGCCCGGGTGAAACTCCTGGTGAAATGGTGCCGTAGGGGCCGCTCCCCTTGGTAGCCCGCCCCTACGGAAACGTTCCCCTTCCTCTCACGGTGATTCGCCGGCAAGCCGTTCCAGGATGCCCAGTAGCAGGCGGGTGAGCCGGGGCACGATGATGGTGCCGGCGTCCATGACTTCTTCGTGGGTGGGCGCGTGGTCGCTGTCCGGTTCCGCGATGGCCAGGTTGGTGATGGTGCTGATGGCCAGGACGCGCATCCCCGCGTGGTGGGCCACGATGACCTCCGGCACGGTGCTCATGCCCACCGCGTCGCCGCCCGCCTGGCGCAGGAAGCGAATCTCGGCCGGCGTCTCAAAGTTGGGGCCGGCCACAGCCACATACACCCCCCGGCGGAGGGTCAATCCCCGCTCCGCAGCCACGGCCTGGGCCAGCTCCCGCAGGGAGCGGCTGTAGGCGTTGTTCAGGGCGGGAAAGCGGGTGCCGAAGGCTTCCAGGTTCGGTCCCCGCAGGGGATTGTGCCCGGCCATCCCCAGGAAGTTGATGTGATCCTCGATGAGCATCAGATCCCCCACGGCGAAAGCCGGGTTGAGCCCCCCGGCTGCGTTGGTGATGATCAGGGTTTCGACGCCCAGCCGGGCCATGACCCGCACGGGCAGGGTGACCTGCTGCAGGGAATAGCCCTCGTAGTAGTGGAAACGCCCCTGCATGACACAGACCGACATACCGGCCAGCTTTCCCAGTACCAGGCGCCCGGCGTGGCCGGCCACCGTACTCTGGGGGAAGTGGGGAATCTCCCCATAGGGCAAGATGTCCGCTTCTTCCACCTGTTCGGCCAGACCGCTCAAGCCGCTGCCCAGAATCAGTCCTAGCCGCGGGCGGTGCGGGCTCCGCTGGCGGATGAAGTCCGCCGCGCGGTCGTAGTCAGCCAGGGTGAACGCTGTTTCCATGGGATATGCTCCTGTGGGGAGTGGCGGGTCAGTCCCCCGGGGACTGGTGGGAAACTTTCGGCTCAGATGGGGCAGATGCCTCGGCCTGGGTGGGGACGGGCACCACCCGGCCATCCACGATCAGCTGGTGGCCATTTTCCCCGCCTAGCTGGCGATAGACCTGGGTGGTGGTCGGGCTGGCATGGCCCAGGCGGGCCTGCACCTCACTCAGCTCGACGCCGGCGTTGAGGAGGTGGGCGGCAAAGCTGTGGCGCAGGGAATGGGGTGTCACCGTGTCAGCAATGCCGACCGCTTTGACATACTGTTTGATGATCAGCCACAGACCCTGCCGGGTGAGCCGCTGGCCCCGCATGTTCAGGAACAGGGCCGGCTCATCGCTGTTGATCAACAGGTGAATCCGGCCTTCTTCCAGATATTGCTCCAGGGCCTGGACGGCGCCGGGATAGATGGGCACCGTGCGAATGCGGCGGCCGTTCTCGCCACAGGTGACCGTGCCCTCGGCCAGATCCACCGAGTCCACGTCCAGGCTGACCAGTTCGCTGACCCGCATCCCCGTGGCATAGAGCAGCTCCAGCAGGGCTTTATCCCGTAGGGTTTTGGGGGACCTGCGCTGGGTGGTGGGGGCGGCCAGCAGTTTCTCAATGTCCTCCGGCTCCAGGGGGCGGGGCAAGTTCTTCTTGACCTTGGGGGAGGTCAGGTGTCTGGACAGATCCGCCGGGATCAGCCGCTCTTTGAAGAGGTACTGCAAAAATCCCTTGACCGACGCCACTTTACGGGCGACGGTGGCGGAGGCATAATCCTGGTTCTTCAGATGCTCCAGATAGCGGGTAAGGGTTGGGCCATCCAGCTGGCTCCATTCCTCCAGCGGACCGCCCGGCTCGTCGTTTTCCTGCAGAAAGGTCAGAAATTGGTTCAGGTCGTTCTGGTAGGCCACCGTGGTGTTGACCGTGCTCTGGCGTACGGTGACCAGGTGCTCTAAAAACTGCTCGATTTGTGCCTGCATCCCTCTCTCTCCTGACACCACCCTGGGACACTATGTCAACTATGTTACCATAGCTTGGGGCAAACACCCAAGGTGGATGCCCTTGGGATGACACCCCTGGGATTGGGAGCCCACGCCTGGGAAGGGACATGTATGCTATAACATGTATGCTATAATCGGGGGCATGAAGGCCATAGCCCAACGCTTCATCCGCTCTTCTGCCGTTGACGGCCCCGAGGCGGATCTCTATCAGTTTACTGTGGACTTTTTTACCTTCTTCGGTGCCCAGGTGCGCCGGCTGGATCGCTCCCGCCAGGGGCCCCTCCAGGTGCAGTTGCCGCCGGAGATGGCCGAACATTTCGGCCGGTCGGAGCTGCGGCTGGCTTTCCGCCATGTGGAGGACGCCACGGCGTATGACCTGGTGGCCCATGGCAGCCGCCTCTTCGACCGCATGCTGGCCTGGCTGGAACGCCGGGCCGCCTTCACCCTCCAGCAGTTGCCCAGGCGGGTGACCGCCAGCGAGGCGCTGATGCAGGCGGTGCGTCCGGTCAACGCCAGCATCACCGGGCTCCGGCTGCAGGAGCAATTCCAGCCGATTTTCGTCTTCAACTGGCGGCTGACCTATCGGGCCGACGACAAGCGGGAAGAGCTCTACACCGTCCTCCTGGACGAAGAAGGCCATCGGATCCCCCAGCCGGATGAGCCCCAGGCGCCGGCCCATGCCCTGGACCTGGAGCAACTGCTGGCCGATGCCCAGCCCTTCCCCCCGGCCGACTCTGGGAACGGGGATGGTCAGCCCAAACTCCCACCCCTCACCCGGCTGGTCCGGCTGGCGGAGGCAGCCCGCAAGTACGCCATCTACCATGCGGACCTGCGCTGCGCAGGCCATGAGGCCGAGATCTACCCCCGCCTCTACAAGGTGCTCAACCGGCTGACCACCTACTACCGCCAGCAGATCGAAGAAGTCTACGATGCCAGCGATCCCACCGGCGAGAAACGCCGGGCGCTGGAAGAAGATCTGGCGCGCAAGATCGCCGAAGAGGTGGAAAATCATCGCCTGCGGGTCCAGGTGCACCTCTTCAGCTACGCCATCCTCCACGTGCCGGTGGCCGTGGCGGACCTGACCCTGAGCGATGGCCGGCAGGAGGCCGCCGTCCAGGTGCGCCTCAACCGGTACACCGGCCAGTTGCACCGGCCCACCTGCCACGCCTGTGGCCAGGAGACGGAGGCCATCGCACTGGACGCCCGGGGGCACGTGACCTGTGATGCCTGCCTGCTCCAGTGTGCTTCCTGCCTGGCGGTGGTGTGTGCGTCCTGTGGCGTCGCGGCGTGCCCCCACTGTGGCCGGGAGAACTGTGACGCCTGTAGCGAGGTCTGCTGGGCCTGTGGCGAGCGGGCCTGCCAGGAACACATCAGCACCTGCCCGGTCTGCGGCGACCGGGTGTGCCACCAGTGCCAGGCCTGCTGTGACCACTGCGGCGTTCGCCAGTGCCGGACCCATCTGCGGGTGGATGCGGTGGCCATGGCCCACGGGGAGCCGCAGCAGATCTGTGCCGACTGTGCTGTGCGTTGCCCCGGCTGTCACCAGTACAGCGCCCAGACGGGCCTCTGCGCTGCCAGCGGCCAACGTTTCTGCCAGAACTGCCTGGTGACCTGTGCCGGGTGTGGCGTCCAGGTGGGCCCTGGCTTCTATCACCGCAGCGAGGCAGACGGACAGGCCTACTGCCTCAACTGCCTGGTCGAATGCCCGGCCTGTGGCCGGCAGGAGCCGGCCATTGCCACCTGTGTGACCTGCGGCGCGGATTGCTGCCCCGCCTGCGGGCATCGGTGCGTCATTTGTGACCAGCTCTCCTGCGCCCAACATGGTGCCGTCATGGCCGGCTGTGGCCATGGCGTGTGCGCCGCCCACGTCACCCAGTGTGTCGTGGGGCAGGAGCCGGTCTGTCCCCTCTGCGAGCCGGCCTGTGGCATCTGCCAGCAGCATGCCTGCGCAGCGCACCGGAAGACCTGTCGCCGCTGCGGCCAGGAGTACTGTCAGGAATGTGTGCGCCTTTCCGGCTTCTGCGACACCTGTGCCACCATCGGCCGGGACGGCGAAGTCGTCCAGTTGAGCCGGGAGCCGTGGGGGGAGGATCCCCGGGTGGCGGCGCTGGCACCCGGGTACCACTGGCTGCGGGCCGCGAACCACCGGTATGTCATCTACGTGGGGCAGAGCCTGCTGGGAGACGGGGCCATCGTGGTGGTGGATCGGGGAGCAGAGCCGCCCCAGGTGGTGGTGGCCGAGAAGTCGAGGCGGGTGGACTTCCTGCGGCATTTCTTTGGCCAGGGGCCGTAGGCAGCCCTAACGAAAGGGAGATCATGATGGCCGAGCGGGAACAGGATGGGGCGCTGGCCGGCGCGGGGTTGGCCCGGGCGGCGGCCCTGGCCCAGGGTCAACTGGAGGAGTGTCACCTCTGCCCGCACCACTGTGGCCCGGCCCGCGCCAGGGCCCAGGGCGTCTGTCGAGTGGGCCGGCAGAGCTACATCGCCAGCGAAATGCTCCATCTGGGAGAAGAGGCGCCCCTTCGGCCGGCCCATGCCATCTTCTTCAGCGGCTGTACCGCCACCTGTACCTTCTGCACCGCGGCCCGTTTTGCCTTCCGGCCCACCTACGGCGTGGTGGTGACGCCGGAGCAGCTGGCGGAACGGGTCCTCCAGCGCCAGGCCCAGGGTGCCCGTTCCCTCTGCTTCATCGGCGGCGACCCGGCGCCCCACATTCCTTTCATCCTGGCCACTTTGGCGGCCCTGGGCAGCCGCCGCACCATTCCGGCCGTTTTCAACAGCAACTTCTACCTGACCGATACGGCCCTGGCCCTGCTGGCCGATGCCATCGACCTCTACCTGCCCGATTTGAAGTTCGGTCCAACTCCCGGTCCCCAGGGCTGTGGCGAGCGGTTGGGCGGTATGCCCGACTACTGGCCGGTGGTAACCGGCTGCATCGACCGGCTCTACCGGGAGGGGCGGCGGTTGATGGTGCGCCACCTGCTCATGCCGGGCCACTTCGACTGTTGCACCGTGCCCGTCCTCCGCTGGCTGGCCCGCCGGCCTGGCCTCCAGGTCAGCCTCCTCACCCAGTATGTGGCGCCGGCCCACGCCCGGGGGGAACTGGCCCGCCCCCTGGCGCCGGCGGAGGTCCGTCGGGCCTACCAGCTGGCCCGGGAGCTGGGGCTGGATCTGGTTGATTGAGGGGGACAGATCCCTGGAGTTTACTGGTTTTGGTTTGCGCCGTTGGTCGATGGGCCCTCGCTGGCCTGGTCCTGGAAGAGCTCCCGGATGCCGCCCAGGGCACCCAGGACGCCGGTGGCCTCGTAGGGCAGGAAGATCTTGGAGGCCGTGCCGTTGGCGATGCTCTTGAGCGCGTCCAGGTATTGGATGGCGATCAGCTTGTCGTCCGGGTTGGCATCGGAGATGGCCCGGAAGACGGTGGTGATGGCATTGGCCTGGCCGGTTGCCTCCACCTCCAGCTTGTAGCGGGCCGCGTCGGCCACCCGCCGCACCGCTTCGGCCTCCCCTTCCGCCTCCAGGATGCGGGCCTGGCGCAGGCCCTCTGCCTCCAGGATCTGGGCCCGCTTCTCCCGCTCGGCCTTCATCTGTCGGTGCATGGCCTGGGTCACATCCTCGGGTGGGTCGATGCGCTTGATCTCCACCCGGACCACCCGCACGCCCCACTTGTCGGTGGCGTCATCCAGCACCTCCCGCAGCCGGGCGTTGATCATGTCCCGGGAGGTGAGGGCTTCATCCAGCTCCGTCTCGCCGATGACATTGCGCAGGTTGGTTTGGGCCAGCTTGGTGGCCGCGTTGTAAAAGTCGGCCACGTTGTAGGTCAATTTGACCGGGTCGGTGGCTTCGTAGTAGACGATGGCGTCCACCGTCACCACCACGTTGTCCCGGGTGATGACCTCCTGGGGAGCCACATCCACCACCTGCTCCCGCATGTCCACCTTGCGCATGGTGTCCAGGAAGGGGACGATGAGGGTCAGGCCGGGGTCAGCCGTGCGCTGGTAGCGCCCCAGCCGTTCGATGACGCCCTTCTCGTAGGGGGCCACGATGCGGAGGCCGGTGAGGGCCACGATGAAGATGACCACCGCCAGGATGGCCAGGAATGAAATGGCAGCAAACTCTTGCATGGCCGAACGCTCCTTCCTTTGATGGTTATGGACCTGGGACGATGCAGGCTCAACCCGTCACTCAGCCGTCGGCGAGGCGCCGCACCTTCAGGCGGGTGCCATCCACGCCCAACACTTCCACCCGGGCGCCCACCTCAATCGGGGTGCCGTCCACCGAATCGGCCAGCCATTCCTCCCGGTCTACTCGTACCCGGCCCCGGGCCTGGATGGGATCGATGGCCACGGTGACCACGGCCGTCTTGCCCAGCACCCGGTCCACGCCGAAGCTGCTGTGCCCTTCGCCGCTGACCCGGCGGGCGAAAGGACGGGAGAGGATGACCGCCAGGGTGGAGACCACCACGAAGCCGGCCAGTTGGCCGACCAGGCCCACGCCCAGAAAGGCCAGGATGGCCGCCGCGGCGGCCCCAATGCCGAAGCAGATCAGGAAGAAGCCGGCGGTGAAAATCTCGGCGACGAGGAAGATGAGGGCCATCACGGCCCATGCCCACGGAATCCATTGCATCGAGTTGCGCCCCCTCGCTGGATGGTATGCCGGATGTTGATGCCCCATTATACGCCAGGATGGACCATTTCACCTGACAGCTGGCTGACCATCCACTCATTCGATGAAAATCTCGATCCGTCGCCCTTCTTCCTCGTCCACCACATCCACGATGCGGCCGACCCGGCCCGCCCCAATGGCGGCCCGCAGGGGCTCCAGCTCTCCGGAGGCGCTGGCGGGCAGCAGGCGAAACACCCAACTGACCAGGTGCAGGGGGATCCGCACCTGGACCTTTTGGCGCCCGGTCATGGTGTCGGCCACCCGGATGTGGAGGCTGCGGCCGGCCCCGGGCGCAGCCTCGTCGTCGACTGTGTCCTGGTCTTCGGCCGGGCCCAGTGCCGCCAGCAGCCGGGCGGCCTCTTCGGGGGAAATCTTCTCCTGCTCCACCATGCGCAGAATCATCTGGCGTTCTTCGGCTGTTGCCATGACCTTCACCTCAATGGGATCCATGGCGGCGGTCCATCCCCGGCCATACATCGACAGGTGTGGCCGGGGATGGACCGCCGCATTTCTTCAACTTCTGTTCAGCTTTCCAGGGCGGCCAACAACTGTTCAGCCTGCTCCACCGAAATCTTGCCGGCTTCCACCATCCGAAGGATCATCATCCGCTCCTCTTCGGTGGCCTTGCTGCGGCGGGGCGCCGCGGGTCCCTTGGGAGGCGGCGGCGGTGGGGGCGGCGGCCAGGCGTAGACGTGCCGACGGCGGCCGCCGTGGCGTCTGGCGGAGCGTTCCGCATCCTGGGCC
Source organism: Litorilinea aerophila (assembly GCF_006569185.2). Taxonomy (NCBI): domain Bacteria; kingdom Bacillati; phylum Chloroflexota; class Caldilineae; order Caldilineales; family Caldilineaceae; genus Litorilinea; species Litorilinea aerophila. Next base: position 149,899 of record NZ_VIGC02000008.1, read on the forward strand.
CGTTTTTCGGCCTTGCGCATGGCCTCCGCGATCTTCTCCTCGGCCCGGCGCATGGCCTGCTGCACCTTCTGCTGCACCCGCGCCGCGATCTCCTCGCCCGTGCCCAGCTGGCTGAGCCGTTCGTCCAGCTGCCGGGTCAACATTTCCACCTGGCTCTCCACCTGTTCGGTGATCTGCTGGGCCAGCTCACCGGCCCGGATGGCAAATTCCGGCCCCAGCTCGAAGTCGAAGTCGGCCTCCACCCGGCCTTCGGCCCGGTCGCGGCCCACCAGGGTGATGTCGCCTCCGGCTGTCAGCCTGAGCTGGTCGGTGCCTTCGCCCAACACCAGCTCGCCCACATTATCGGAGCGGGAAAACTCCTGGGGCAGCCGTCGGCTGGTGATGGTGCCTCCGGCCTGCAGGTACAGGGTGACGTTGGCATCCGTGGGAAGCCGCACCACAATGTCGCCGCCTGCCAGGACAGTGCTTGGGGCCTCTTCCGTTGCCTGCCCATCCGCGCCCTGCCAGCGCAGGCTGACATCGCCCCCGGCCGTGATCTCCAGGGGCCCGCGCACCTGGGAGACGGCCACATCCCCGCCAGCCTGGACCCGGCACGGCCCGTGGATCTCCACCAGGGTGGCGTCCCCTCCCACGTGGTCCACGTCCAGCGGGCCATGGACCTGGCGGGCCACCAGGTCGCCGCCCACATGTTGCACCGTGGCAGGACCCACGTCCCGCAACAAGAGGTCGCCGTGGACCGAACGGATCTGCACCTGGCCGTGGAGCTCCACCACCTGGCCGTCCCCGCCGACGCCTTCGATGGAACAGGCCAGGGCGTGGGGGGCCCGGAGCACACAATCCCCGGGAAGTTTCAGCCCGTGCAGGGCGCCTTCCACCAGCTCCACGTCCAGGGGGGCATCGGTGGAGGTCCGGATCTGGATCTCCTCCTGAGCCCATCCCCGGAGGAGGAGGTCCCCACCGATGTCGCCGATGGCCAGCCGGGTGATCCCGGCTGCCGGAAAGCGCTGTGGCGTGCTCATGCCGTTTCTCCTTTCAGCCGGGCCATGGCCTCTTCGAAGGAGAGCTCGCCGGCTTCCAGCGCCTGCAGGATCTCCTTCCGATCGACCTCGGAGATGCCTGCCGGCTCTTCCTTCCCCGGCTCATAGCCCAGGGCTCGGATGATCTCGTGCAGGCGGCTGCGGATGGTGGGGTAGGAGAGGTTGAGCTCGTCTTCCATCCGGTTCAACTTTCCTTCACAGCGGAGGAACGTCTCCACGAACTGGAGCTGTTCCGGGGTGAGCTGGGCAAAGGGAATGGAGACAGAGAAGCGCCCCTCCACGGTCACGTCACTGCCGGGGCAGTAAAAACGGGTGACGACGATCTCGCCGCCGTCGAACGGGCTTGTGGTGGGTAAGGGTATCATGGTTCACCTCATCAACAATCCTCATCAACAATCCTGAGCAACAATCCAGGTTGACCGGCCAGTCGGGTTTCATCCAGGGTCACTTCAGCGATCCCCCGAAGTGACCCTGCATTTGCAAAATCATAACATTGCTGTTTGGGAAAGTCAATAGAATTGCCGCATCTTACTTGTTTATTTTGATTTTTCGGTGAATTTATTTGATTCTGTACGTGATTGTTGGACTCCTGTCATCCCCAGCCCTTTCTCCCACTGGGCAAAGGGGGCTGAATCGCCACGCCTGGACAACAAAAACTGGACAACAAAAAGGGGGACGATGCCGTCCGCATCGCCCCCCTTTCCGGTTTACCGATGGTATGTTAGCTCAGCCAGCCCTGATCCCGCAGGAAGCTGGTGAGGCCCGGGATGGCAAAGCGCTTGCCCTGGTAGGCCTGGTATCCGTAGTAGAGCAGGGCCACCACCGCCATCAGGTAGGCGATGGGGCTCAGGCACAGGACCAGCAGGCCGACCACCCAGCCGATGAGGGGGATGAGCTGGAGGACCAGGGTGCCCAGGCCCACAGCCGCACTGGCGGCCATGAAGACCACCGCCAGCGCCAGGCTCTGCACCGCGTGGTAGCGCTGAAAGGGCCGGTTCTTGCTGCTCTCGCTCAGCAGGACGATGGCCGGCATGATCACCGGGATCACGATTTGGGTGGCGTACGAGAGCATGGCGATCAGCCGGTCGTCCCGGTCGGCCATGGGGTCCACGGCCGCGCCCTGCATGAACTCGCCCTGACGCAGGGCCTGGGCCGCCTGTTGGGCCTGTTCCCGGGCCTTGTTCGCTGCCCGTTCCACGGGCGTGGTCTCGCCCATTCCGGCTTCACCCGGTTGTTCGTGTTCCATGGGTTGTTGCTCCTCAGATTGCATGGTCTTCTCCTCGTCGGCAGGCGGATTGCTCATCAGCGGCCCCAAGGGCCTTTCATCTCGGTTCTGTTCCCATTACGTAATCGGCGGGTAAAGGTTGCAGCCCCGCAGGGGCGGGCCCCCGTGCCCGCCCGTTGTCGCTCTGCGGCTTTGCGCCCTCTGCGCCTTTGCGTTGAAAAATGCCCTTTTTGCAGGGGCGTCAGCGGATCTGGGAATCTGTTTTGAAAACGCGCTTTGTTTTGACGCGGCCATGGGGCGATGCTACAATAATTGTCTATGCGCGTGCTGGCCATTTCCGATAAAGTGGAGCCGATTCTGTATAGCCCCGGCATCTGTACCCGTGTGGGCGAAGTAGATCTGATCCTTAGCTGTGGGGATCTGCCCTTCTACTACATCGAGTACATTGTCAGCATGCTCAATCGACCCTGTTACTACGTCTTCGGCAACCACGGCCGGGAGATCGAGTACCAGGGGGGGGACTGGCAACAGAAGACGGCTCCCCTGGGAGCGGAAAATCTCCATCGGCGGGTCGCCCGGGCCGACGGACTCCTCCTGGCCGGCCTGGAGGGCTCCATCCGCTACAACAACGCGCCCCGCTACCAGTACACCGAGTCGGAAATGCTGGCCAACATCGGACGTCTGGCGCCCAGGCTGCTTTACAACCGGCTCCAACATGGGCGCTATCTGGACGTCCTGGTGGCCCATTCGCCGCCCTTCGGTATCCACGATCAGCCGGACCGGGCCCACCAGGGCTTCAAGGTCTTCCTGCACTTCATGCGCTGGTTTCGGCCCCGCTATCTGCTCCATGGCCACATCCACCTCTACCGCCAGAACGTGGTCACCCAAACCCGCTATCTGGATACCGAGGTCATCAACGTCTATCCCTTTCGGATTTTGGACCTGGAACCGGGTACAGGATAATGGATACAGGTAAACACGCGTCCGTTCGCCAGGCCCATGGGCCCACTTCTCGGCAGGAGTGGCGCACGGTCTGTCGCCAGGTGGCCCGGCAGCGGGCCCTGCAGGAGGCACGTCGCGCCTGGCATCTGGATGGGGAACAGCCCGTGCCCTTCAACCACCGCTGGGAACATGTGCAGGAGGTGGTCGGGCTGGCCCTGCGGCTGGCTGCAGCCACCCACGCAGATGCGGACACGGTGGAGGCCGCGGCCTGGCTGCATGACATCTGTAAACTGGAAGCGGAGCACAGCGTTGCCGGCGCCCGGGAGGCGGAGGCCATCCTCCGGCAGACCGACTTCCCGGCAGAGAAGATCCCGTCCGTGGTGGCGGCCATCCGGCAGCACGAGGGGCTCTTTCGGTCGGCGGGCGCGCCGCCCCTTCAGCCCCTGGAGGCTGCCATCCTGTGGGATGCCGACAAGCTCTCCAAGCTGGGGGTCCACGCCCTGGCCTTCCAGTTGAGCACCCATCACGCCGCCGGCAAAAGCCTGGTGGAACGACGCCTGGACGTGGAACGTTTTGCCCAGACCGTGCTCCAGCGCACGGTGGCCAACATGAACACAGAACCAGGCCGGCAGATGGCCGAGCGTCGCTACCAGGCCATGATGGCCGCGCTGGCCGCCTGGGCGGCAGAGGAGGCCGAAGCCGCGCCGGTGGCGCGCCAGTGAAGGAGCAAAACCGGTGAAGGAACCAGAACAGCGGAGACGCGGAGGAAAGGCGCTTTGAAATATCACCTGATCACCCTGGGATGTCCCAAGAACAAAGTCGACAGCGACGGCATGGAGATGCTGTTGCGGGGGGCGGACTTCGCCGCCACCGACTCTGCCCGGGATGCGGACGTCCTGATCGTCAACACCTGTGGCTTTCTGGAGGCGGCCAAGGAGGAATCCATCTCCGTCCTGAGCCAGCTGGCCCGGCGCAAACGGCGCAACCAGATCCTGATCGCGGCCGGCTGCCTGGCCCAGCGCAACGGCCAGGAAGTGCTGGCCCGGGTGCCCCGGGTGGACGGCCTGCTGGGTACCCGCCGCTGGATGGAGGTGGTCTCCCTCATCCAGCGCATCCGCAGCAACGGCCGGCGCCAGCTCCAGCGCTATGACCTGCTGGGGGAAGGGGAGTGGCCGGTGCCCGCCCTGCTGGACGATCCCGACAGCCCCTACCAGGCGCCCGTCCCCCGGCCCCCCGTGGCCGGCGGCAGCGCCTACCTGAAGATCTCCGACGGCTGCAACGCGCCCTGTGCCTTCTGCACCATCCCCTCCTTCAAGGGCAAGCTGCGCAGCCGTCCCCTGGAAGCCCTGGTGGACGAGGCCAACGCCCTGGTGGCCGCCGGCGCCCGGGAGCTGGTGATCGTGGCCCAGGACACCACCGACTATGGCCGGGACTGGGGCGAGCCCAACAGCCTGCCCCGCCTGCTCACGACCCTCTGCCAGCGCACCAGCCAGGAGCTGCGCTGGATTCGCCTCATGTACGCCTACCCGGGCCACGTGAGCGACGAGCTCATTGAGGTCATGGCCACCCAGCCCAAGATTGTCCCCTACCTGGACATGCCCCTCCAGCACGGCGACCCCCGTACCCTGCGACGTATGCGTCGCCCCAGTCGCCTGGAGATGGTCTACGACCACATCGAGAAGCTGCGGGCAGCCATGCCCGACATCGCCCTGCGCACCACCTTCATCGTGGGCTATCCGGGCGAGACCGAGGAAGAGTTCCAGGGGCTGCTGGACTTCGTGGAGGCCATCCAGTTTGACAAGGTGGGCGCCTTCCGCTTCAGCCCGGAGCCGGGGACGCCGGCCGCCACCCTGCCCGACCCGGTGCCGGAGGAGGTGAAGGAGGAGCGCTACGCCCGCCTGATGGAGCTGCAACAGCCCATCAGCCTGCGCAAGAATCAGGCCCAGGTGGGCCGGCAGTTGACCATTCTGGTGGAAGGGGAAGGGGAGATTGCCGACAGCGGCGAGCCGCTGCTGCTGGGCCGCAGCTACCGGGACGCGCCCGAGGTGGACGGGTTGGTGCTGGTGCCGGGGGTGAAGGGGGTCCCGGCTGGGGAGATGATCGATGTCTACATCAACGGCGCCATGGAGTACGACCTGGTGGGGGAACCGCTGGTGGTGGAGACCTTCTCCAGCACCCGGGATACCATTCAGCTGCTTTGACGGTCAGTTGCTTTGACGGCCTCAGCCGAACCAGCCCCGCCGCCTGCGCTGCTGCCGCTGGAGCTGCACCAGTTGGGCCACCTGCTGTTGCAGGGCCGCCACGGTGCTCTCCAGGGCACGCAGGCGGCTTTCCATCCGCTCTTTGCGCGTCTCTTCCCGCCGCTGATACTCGGCCAGAACCCGCTCCAACTCCAGCATCCGTTCCCGCAGTTTGCGATTCTCGTCCTTCAGATTAAAATTGTCCTGGACGACGACGCCCAGCATGTCCCGCACGGCGGACTGGCCGTTGAGGACGGCCTGCTGGCTTCGGGCGATGGTGTTGAGCAGGTTGTTGACCGCTTCGGGAAGCTCCTGGGCGTCCACCGCCAGGCTGGCGACGGAGCGGGCGGGCAGGTTGGCCCCGTCCACCTGGAGGGGGGGCGTCAGGTAGCGGCTGATCTGTTCATCGTCGTAGCCCTGGGCCAGCAACTTCTGCACGGTCACCAGCGCGGCCACGTCGGCGCTGGTGAAGCGGGGCTCCTCCTCTTCGTCCACGCGCACGCCCAGGTACCGGGCGAAGCGGCGGCTCAAGCGCTGGAGGGTATCCGGCGAAAGGTGCAGGTGGCTGGCCACCTCGGCGAAGGTGAAAAACACCTGCTCCGGGATCGGCTCCTGGGGGATGGGTTCCTGGGAAGATCGGTTTTGTTCAACCATGGCCTTGAAACCCCGTGTGCAGGACGACTCCACGCTGCCGGACCGGCGCCGGCCGGACAGGCCCACGTCTGCCCGGCCCTGGGCAACGGAGCCCGATCAACCCGGGCGGAAACCCGGCGGAAACGCCCGCCGGAACGAAAAGTGAAAGCGGCCGGATTTCCGCCCCGGTGTGTATGCCAGATCGGACTCAGTCTTCCACCACGCGCCAGGTGGTATCGACCGTATCGGAGTCGTCGTCCGGGTAGGTCGGTCTGGAGCGGTTGCCGTAATAGGCGCGATAGAGGGCATCGGCGGGGGCCATCTGCACAAACAGCCGGGCGGCCAGGATCAAGAGGGCCAGGTCGTCAAAGGGCATGCCCGGCAACAGGTCGATGGGGGAAAGCCAGTAGACCATGGCCAACACGGGCAACAGCAGCTTCAACATGGTCGGCACCGCCGGGTCCCACAGTAAGCGCCAGGCCACGCCCAGATCCCGTAAAATGGCTGTCAGATTCCAACCGCCGGAACGAAAACTCGGATTGCTGCGCATGGTGGTTGTCTCCTTATCAAATCTTTGGACTGAATTCAGTATAGCCAATATTCAAACGGCTGACAACTGAGCGTTCCATTCGCCCTTCATCTCACAATTTGCCTGACCCTTTCTGCCCATGCCTACCACCACCCAGATGTTGGCCAACTATCCAGACATCCTCCTCTACGCCCTGGCGGAGCTGCGGGGGGCGCTGCTGGATGCGGCCGAGACCCGGGAGCAGAAGATCGAGCTGCTGGCCGCCCAGGTCACCGACCCCACCTCGGTCCAGATGGCCTACGAGGAAGTGGTGGAGTATGCCGCCGAAAGCAAGGAGGCCATCGAAACCTTGCTGAAGGAGAGCGGCGAGATGGTGGAGGCCCAGTTCTGCCGCCAGTATGGCAGCATCCGCCAGATGGGGCCGGCCAAGCTGGAGCGGGAGATGCCCTGGCTCTACCCCCAGAACGTGGCCGAGCTCCTCTACTACTACGGGCTCATCGGCCGGGGCTTCAAAGGCACCGGCCAGAACGCCCATACCATCATCTACGTACCTTCCGACGTGGTGCCCTGGCTCCCCCATCCCCAGAACCCCGCCCAACAGGACGGGCTCCCGGTCCAGCCGGTGCCGCCGCCTCCCCAGTCCCGCACCCTCCTGGCCGACGACAGCTTCCTGGAGGACATGGGCTCTTTCCTGGGCTTCCTCCACACCGAGGGGCTGGGCCTGACGGCCGAGGGCCCGGATCCCGCTGACATCGACCGGTTTGTGGGGCGCCTGTTGGTGCCCTTTAGCGCCGATGTGCCGGACCTGAACATTCGGCTGGCCCTGTTGTTGCACCTGGCCAACCGGCTGGGCTGGCTACGCCGGGGCGAAGATGGCCGCGTCCACCTCACGGGCAACCGGGTGCGGGCCTTTTTGGAAGGTACCCGGGCCGAGCAGCGGCAGGCCCTGTGGGAAGCCTGGCGCACCTCCCCCGAGTGGAACGACCTCTGCCGGACGCCCGGGCTGGAGTGTACCGAGACGGGCAACTGGCGCAACGACCCCTGCCAGACCCGGGAGGCGGTGCTGCGGCTGCTGGCCCTCCTGCAGCCGGGCGCCTGGTACAGCCAGGCCACGGTCATTGAGGCCATTCGCCAGGTGGAGCCGGACTTCCAGCGGCCCACGGGCAACTACGACACCTGGTACATCCGCAGTACCGATACGCAGGAGTTCTTGAAAGGTTTCGAGCAGTGGGATCGGGTGGAAGGGGCGCTGCTGCGGTTTCTCTTCCGGGGTCCGCTCCACTGGCTCCACGTGTTGGACCTGGCCGAACCTTCGGCCGGCGACGACCTGTTGATCTCCCTGAACCCCTGGGGCGCCCGCTGGTTGGGCCTGGACGTCCCCCAGCCCCACGAACCGCCCCGCCATCCCCTGACCGTGGGGGAGGACTTCCGCATCACCCTGCCCCTGGGCACGCCCCTGCTGGACCGCTTTCGGGTGGAGCGGTTTGCCAACTGGGAGGCCAGCTACCCCCAGTTCGTCTACCAGATCACCCAGCGCAGCCTCAAACGGGCAGCGGCCGAAGGCATCCACACCGGCCAGATCCTCCAATTCCTGCGCAGCCGCAGCCGCACCCTGCCGGAGCGGGTCGTCCAGGCGCTGGAGCGCTTTCAGGGGCGGTGAGGGATCCTCGTAAATGGTGCACAATTCCAGCTTGTGTTTGTGTAGATGAAGCACTGCATGAAACCATGGCCGGCCTTGGGCCGATGATTTCAATCATCGGCCGACACATCCCAAGTGCGTTGAAACGCACTCCACGGCGCGGATTGTACCCGGCTTAAATCCGCTTTCCACGGATTTTCTGCTCCAGCGAGGCATTTCTATGCCTCCTCATCGGGCGGATGGATGTGCCACGGTTGAATGTGGCCCTACCTCGAGTGGCCGGGGGTGTTGGCGCCCCAAAAAAAAGGACCGGCCAGGTCGGCCGGTCCTCCTTGGGTTTCGTCCTGCGTCGGGGCGGATGGTTCGCCCTTACTTCTTGGCGGCTGCGTAGTTCTTGGCCACCGCATCCCAGTTGACCACGTTCCACCAGGCCGCGATGTAGTCCGGCCGGCGGTTCTGGTAGTGCAGGTAGTAGGCGTGCTCCCACACGTCCAACCCCAGGATGGGCGTGTCACCATCCATGTAGGGGCTGTCCTGGTTGGCGGTGCTGTAGACGGCCAGGCTGCCATCGGGCTTGACCACCAGCCAGGCCCAGCCGCTGCCGAAGCGGGTGGCCGCCGCGGTGCTGAACTGCTCCTTGAAGGCGGCGAAGCTGCCAAAGGCCTTGTTGATGGCATCGGCCAGCTCCCCGCTGGGCTCGCCGCCCCCGTTGGGGCTCATAATCTCCCAGAAGAGGTTGTGGTTGGCGTAGCCGCCCCCGTTGTTGCGGACCGTGGTGCGGATGTTCTCGGGGATCTGATTGATATTCCGCAGGATCTCCTCGATGCTCTTGTTCTCCCACTCCGTCCCCGCGATGGCGTTGTTCAGGTTGTTCGTGTAGGCACCATGGTGCTTGTCGTGGTGAATCTCCATGGTGCGGGCGTCGATGTGGGGTTCCAATGCGTTGGTGGGGTATGGGAGATCGGGCAGTTGAAAAGCCATGATAGTCCTCCTTACTGGTGAATGGATCGAATGAGCCTGATAAGCGGTCCTAAAGACACAGGACACGTGGTAATGGCAGAAAAGGCAGGGGAACCCGCCGTCGCCCGTCCAGGCCAGGTAGACAGCGCCCTCACGACGGAGGGGGTACAGATGCGCCCCCGGGGACGCTGGCGGGCATGCCCACTGCGCCCTTTCGCTTATCAACAGAATCAATTATACCACCTGAACGGACTCCAGGCCGTAAAACAGTATACAAACTGGAAAGGTTCCCGTCAAAGGCCTGGGCCTTGACCACCCAATGCCTGTGTCCGTCCGCCTCGGACCACGCCGGTGGCCCCGGCTTCACTCGGGCAGCAGGGTGATGAGGGTGACCTGGGGGCGGGCCCCCAGCCGTACGGGGATGCCCTCGCCCACGCCCCGAGTGATGTAGACGTGGGTCTTGCCCCGTTGCAGGTAGCCGGATACCTGGTGGCGGGAGAGGTGCAGGGACTGGGTGTGGGCAGCGCCCAGCCAGGGCAGCACAATCTGCCCGCCATGGGTATGCCCGGCCAGGATCACGTCCGCCCGGGCGCTTTCGGGATCGACCAGGATGTCCGGGTTATGACTCAGCAACAGGACGGGCGCGTCGTCCGGGATGCCGCCAAGGGCCTGCCGCAGGTCCGGCTTGCCTTCCACCACGTCGTCCACGCCCGCGATGTAGAGATCCACGCCATCCGCCCGGCCCACGTGGTGGGTCAGGTGGACGAAGCGGTTGTGGAGGACATGGATGTTGCGGGAAGCCAGCACCTGTTCCAGCCGGGAGACGTCGTTGCGCCCGCTCCGCTTCATGTCCAGGGGCGTGTCCAGGAAGAAGCGCCCGAAGCGCACCAGCTCTTCCACCGACGCCAGGGCCCGGTGGCGGCGGCGACCTTCGTGGCCGTTGCGCTGGATGGCCGCACAGTAGTTCTGCCAGCTCTGGCTGAGCAGGGTACGGTGGCTGTAGCGGCTGTAGTCGTGGTTGCCGAAGACGGCGTATCCCCCCAGCCGCGGGGGCGGCAGCCGATCCAGCAGGTCCATCAGGTTGGGCAGGCCGTTGTCGTGGTGCAGGAAGTCCCCGGTATGCACGAAGAGGTCATATTCCAGGCCTCGGCAGAGGCGCTGGATGCTCTCGGTTTTGGCCTGCTCCCGCCAGTTGCGCCCCTGGTAGTGGGTGTCGGAGATGTGTAGGATGCGGAGGCCCTGCCTGGGCAGGCGGTTTTGGGTGCCCGGCAGGCGAATGGTCAGCCGGTCCAGCCGCACATGGAGCGGCTCGTGGAAGAGGGCGTAGCTGGCCACGCCCGCGCCTAGCCCGGCCAGGATCCCCACGCCGTTCCAAAGCTGCTGACGAAAGCGCGCGTCCTGCCAGAGGGCAGGTAGCTGACGTGCCAAAGTTCCCAAGGTCATGGTCTTCTCCGTCGCTCAAAGTTCAGGTCATCAGACTCTGGGACCAGCCCAGACCCTGGACACGACCCAAGGGAAGATGGTACAGCAAAAGCCGGGCAGCGCCAAATATGTCCGCTCGGGACAGGAACGGAGGTGGCTCCCCGGGCGCAGGCCCATGGACAGGTGTCAAGTTGACAATACCCTGCGAACGGGCGAAAATGTAGGCCAGTTTGGGCCTGCCCGGCCCCGGGACGAACGGCCATCGGCGCCAGGTGGCATCCTGGCTTGCTCCGCCAATCTGGTTTTTTCGGATTCGTAGATGCCCACCGCGCGCTTCGGATAGATGTTGCTGTCGTGTCACGCTCTCACCTGAATTCAAGCTGAGGATAAACCATCATGACTTTTGCAGCGGCTTTACAAGGGAAGACTCTGGATCGGGATTTTGAAACCAAGGCCGTCAACACCATCCGGATGTTGGCTGCGGACGCGGTGCAGCAGGCCAATTCCGGCCACCCGGGCATGCCCATGGGCATGGCCCAGGCAGCCTTCGTGCTCTGGACCCGCTACCTGCGCTACAACCCCACCAACCCCCACTGGCCCAACCGGGATCGCTTCGTGCTCAGCGCGGGCCACGGCTCCATGCTCCTCTACGCGCTCCTCTACCTGACGGGCTACGACCTGCCCCTGGAGGAGCTCAAGAATTTCCGCCAGTGGGGGAGCAAGACGCCCGGCCACCCCGAGTATGGCCACACGCCAGGGGTGGAGACCACCACAGGTCCCCTGGGGCAGGGCTTCGCCAACGGCGTGGGCATGGCCCTGGCCACCCACTGGCTGGCCCAGCGCTTCAACCGGCCGGGTTACAACATCGTGGACCACCACATCTACGCCATTGTCTCCGATGGCGACCTGATGGAGGGTATCGCCAGCGAAGCGGCCAGCCTGGCCGGCCACCTGAAGTTGGGGCGCCTCATCTACCTCTACGACGACAACCACATCACCATCGACGGCTCCACCGAAGTGGCCTACACGGAAGATTGGGCCAAACGCTTCGAAGCCTACGGCTGGCATGTTCAAAAGGTGGATGGCCTGGACGGCGAGGCGGTGGCCCAGGCCATCGAAGCCGCGCAGGCCGATCCCCGGCCCAGCATCATCGGCTGCCGCACGGTGATCGGCTACGGCAGCCCCAACAAGGCCGGCACCTCCAAGGTCCATGGCGAGGCCCTGGGCGAGGACGAGCTGAAGCGCACCAAGGAGAATCTGGGCTGGCCCCTGGAGCCCCGCTTCTACGTCCCCGACGACGTGCTCCAATTCTTCCGCCAGGCCGTGCCCCGGGGCCAGGAGCTGGAGGCAGAACACCAGGCCCTGCTGGAGGCCTACAGCCGGGAATACCCGGCGGAGGCGGCCGAGTACCGGCAGTTCATGGCCGGGGAGTTGCCCGAAGGCTGGCAGGAGAGCATCCCGCCCTTCCCCGCGGGCAAAGCCGTGGCCACCCGCAACGCCAGCGGCGCGGTGATCAACGCCCTGGCCAAGGCCATCCCCAACCTGATCGGCGGCAGTGCGGACCTGGCCGGCAGCAACAAGACCACCATCGATGGCTCGCCCTTCCTGGCGCCCGGCGACTACAGCGGCCGTAACATCCACTTCGGCGTGCGGGAACATGGCATGGCCGGCATCCTCAACGGCATGGCCCTCCACGGCGGCGTGATTCCCTACGGCGGCACCTTCCTGGTCTTCAGCGACTACGCCCGGCCCAGCATGCGCCTGGCCGCGCTGATGGGCATCCGGGTCATCTACGTCATGACCCACGACAGCATCGGCCTGGGGGAGGACGGCCCGACCCACCAGCCCATCGAACACCTGGCCGCGCTGCGGGCCATCCCCAACATGACGGTGATCCGCCCGGCCGACGCCAACGAGACCATCTACGCCTGGATTGCAGCCCTGCAGAACACCCAGGGCCCCACCGTCCTGGCCCTCACCCGGCAGAACCTGCCCGTCTACGACCGGGCCGCCGAGGGGCTGGGCGAGGCGTCCGGCCTGCTGCGGGGTGGCTACGTCTTCTTCGAACAGGCGGAGGATGGCCTGGACCTGGTGCTCATCAGCACCGGCAGCGAGGTGGATATCGCCTACCAGGCGGCCAAAGCCCTGGCCGCGGAGGGGGTGGGCGTCCGGGTGGTGAGCCTGCCTTCGTGGGAGCTCTTCCAGAAGCAGGAGGAGGCCTACCGCCAGCAGGTGCTGCCGCCGGGCGTGCCCCGGCTGGCCATCGAGGCCGCCACACCCTTTGGCTGGGAACGCTGGGTGGGCAACGACAAGAGCCGGGGCGACATCATCGGCATTGACCACTTCGGCGCCAGCGCACCCTACCAGCGGATCTACCAGGAGTTCGGCCTCACGCCGGAGCGTCTGGCGGAGCGGGCGCGCCAGCTCCTGGCCCAGTCCCAGCCCAGCCGGGCCTAAGCACTATCCATGCTGACTCTGCTTACTGACCTGGTCCGTCGGACCCGCCAGCACCATGCCATTGAGCACGCCACCATCCATCTGTTGGCGGCCCGCTTTCCCCAGCGCCAGTTCAGCGGCTTCAGCGACCCGGCGGGTTTTACCATCTACGGCGACGTGACCACCTTCGATGTCCAGCGCGCGGTGGGGGACGCCCTTCTGCGGCTGCAGGCGGGCGAGCAGGAGCTGGCCATTCACCCCAACTGTGGCACCAACCTGGCCGCCAGCGGCGTGCTGGTGACCCTGGTGGCCCTGCTGGCCGCGAACAGCCGGCGGGGCCACCTGGAACGTTTCAGCGTGACCCTGAGCCTGGTCCTCCTGACCCTGGCCATCTCCCGTCCTCTGGGCTTCCGGCTTCAGGAATACACCACCCTGGCCAATGTCGCCGACCGCTGGGTGGCCGAGGTGCGCCCGCTCCGCCTGGGCTCCATGCCGGCCCATCGGGTGCTCTTCGATTCGAGATGATCTACCTGCTGCTGGATTGTGACGAGTTTCTGACGGCCCAACGGCTGGCCGAGCTCAAGGCGGCCCTGGGCGACGCGGAAATGGCCGACCTGAACACCACCGTCTTCAGCGGCGGCCAGGCCGGCGCGGCGGAAATCCTGGGGCAGGCCAGCATGATGCCCTTCCTGGCCGAGCGGCGGCTGGTGGTGGCAGAGGGCTACCTGAGCCACCTGGACAAGCGCATGGCGGCCAGCCAGGGAACGGACAGCGCCGCCCACCAGGAGGCCGCCCGCTTTCTGGTGGGCCTGGCCGACCTGCCCGAACAGAGCGACCTGGTCCTGATCGACGGCGGCCTGGACAAGCGCCGCCACCTGTGGCGGGGCTTTACCCTGCCCGCCCAGGACGACCGGCCGGCACGTCCTGTGCCTGGGCTTCAGGCCCTGATTCAGGCCCGGCAGATCCAGCTGGAATCCCAGGGGACGCCGGATCCCCGGGCCCTGCCCGGCTGGATCCAGCAGCGGGCCCGGAGCAAGCAGATTGCCATCGAGCCCCGGGCCGTGCAGATGCTGGCTACCTTCGTGGGCCCCAACCTGCGCCAGCTGGACAACGAGCTGGACAAGCTGGCGTCCTACGCATCCGGGCGCCCGGTCACGCCGGACGACGTGGCCCTGTTGGTCAGCGACGCCAGCGAGGCCATGATCTGGGACCTGACCGACGCCCTCAGCCAGCGGAATCCCCGCCAGGCTGCCCACGCCCTGCAGATGTTGCGCCGCCACGACGCCAATCCGTTCTACCTCCTGACCATGATCGCCCGCCAGTATCGGATCATCCTCAAGGTCAAGGAGGCAGCCGCCCGGGCCGCCGGCCGGCCAGCCAATGAATACGACATCGCCAAACAGGTCGGGGAGAGCCCGTATCCGGTGAAGAAGGCGTTGCAGCAGGCCCGGAGCTATTCCTTCGAGGAGTTGGAGGCCATTTTGAGCCGGCTGTTGGAAGCCGATCACGCCATGAAGACCGGCACCGACCCCGACACCGCCATCGACATCCTGATCGCCGAGTTGACCCAGCGCGCCCGCCCCTGAGCGCCTTCATCTGGCCGCCGGTGTCTGCGCCGGCCGCTTCCATCCCACCATGTTTCTGGCCCACCTCTCCTTAACCCACTTTCGCAACTACCACCGCCTGGAGCTGGATTTCACCCGGCGTCTGACTTTGCTCCAGGGCCACAATGCCCAGGGCAAGACCAACCTGTTGGAGGCCATCTACTTCCTGGCCACCAGCAAGCCGGTCCACGCCCTGGCCGAACGGGAGGTGGTGGACTGGCAGGCCCAGCAGGAACCCATCCCCTTCTGCCGGGTGGCCGCCCGGGTGGAACTCCAGGAGGGCGAACGGCCCCGCAGCCTGGAGCTGGAGATCATCCTGGCCCCCCGGGGGGAGAACGGCCATTTCGCCAAGCAGGTGAAGATCAACGGCGTCAACAGGCGCAGCCTGGACCTGGTGGGGCTCATGCGGGCGGTGCTCTTCCTGCCCGAAGATGTGAAGCTGGTGGATGGCAGCCCCGGCGAGCGCCGCCGTTACCTGGACATCGCCCTCTGCCAGATCGACCCAACCTACTGCCGGGCCCTCTCGGCCTACCAGAAGGTCCTGACCCAACGCAACAGCCTGCTGAAACGGCTGCGGGAAGCCCCGGGAGCTTCCCGGGCGCGCCCCCACGATCCGGCCGTGGAGGCCCAGCTCTCCTTCTGGGATGAAAAGCTGGCCCAGCACGGCAGCTACGTGGTGGCCCGGCGCCACAACTTCATCCTGGCGCTGGAGCAGATCGCCCGTACCCGTCACCACGACCTGACCAATGGCCTGGAGGAGCTGGCCCTCCAGTACGTCCCGGGCTTCAATCCCGGCCACCTCAGCGCCATGGAGTACGAGCTCCTGCGGGCCGGCGGCGAGCCCTCGCCCCAGGAGTGGCAGGCCATCCGGACGCCCCTGGCGCCTCAGGAGGTGGCCACCCACTTCCTGGCCAAGCTGGCCAGCCGCCGCAGCCGGGAGCTGGCCGCCGGCGCCACCCTCTACGGCCCCCACCGGGACGATTTCCGTTTCCTGGCCAACGGTCGGGACCTGCGCACCTACGGCAGCCGGGGCCAGCAGCGGACTGCCGCGCTCTCCCTCAAGCTGGCCGAGGTCCAGGCCATGACCGAGGCCACCGGCGTGGCCCCCCTGCTGCTCCTGGATGACGTCATGAGTGAGTTGGACGCGCGGCGCCGGCGCACCCTGCTCCAGGTGTTGGATGGGGTGGCCCAGGCCATTGTGACCACGACCGACTGGGAGGACTTCACGCCGGAGTTTCGGCGTCAGGCCCAGCTATTGCAGGTGCGGAATGGAACGGTGGAGCCTGCTTCGGCAGGCCCTCAGGAGTTGGAGGAGTGAGAGGCCGGCGGGGAGGAAGGGGCGCCGGTGGATGAAGCCTGACCGCGCCGCCGGAGCGGACGCAAGTCCGTGAAGAGGGCCTGGACGGTGCGTCGCACCCGCACCACGTTGCCGCTGGTGCGGATCACCGGTTCCACCACATTGTCGCTGACGAAGCTGGCCGTCCCCCGGACGGTGTGGATGGTCTCCTGCGCGTCGTCGATGATGGGCCGGATCTCTGTCTGGAGCAGCCTGACCAGCCGCCAGACCTGCCAGACCAGGACCGCAATCAGGGCGCCGATGACGATGCTTTCCACGGCGATGATGATGATGGCGATGTCTCGAATGGTGGCGCTGATCACCAGGGTTTACTCCTTTTCCTTGCGCCCCACCTCCCGGGCGCCTATCAGGGCCAGCCAGGCGCCGATGGAGGCTTCCACCAGGTGAAGCTGGCCGATCTGGAAGAACGAAACCTGGGTCGCCAGGCCCAGGAGCTGCCCCAGGGCAAAGCCCACCCCTGCAGCTACCACATAGAGTAGCAAATCCCGGACACTCCGTCCACCCCAAAGATGAAAGAGGCTGGCATAGCCCAGGGCGATGAGCGCGGCCAGCAGCAGTCCGGGGGGGACCATCAGACCCATGACGCGATGATACCTCCCCCCAGGCAGAGGTCGCCGTCGTAGAAGACCGCCCCCTGGCCGGGCGCGATGTCCCGCAGTGGGTGGTCGAAGTGGACTTCCACATCGCCGTTGGGCTGTGGATACAGGGTGCACTCCGCCGGCCGGGCGCGATAGCGGATCTTGCACTGGGCGCGATAGCCGGGCGCCACCGGTCGGTCCAGGGTCCAGTTGACTTGCCTGGCTACCAATCGGTCCCGCCCCAGTTCGTCCGCCGTGCCCACGATCAGGGCATTGTGGCTGTGGTCCAGCTCCAGGACGTAAAGGGGCTCCTGGGCGCCGGCGATGCCCAGCCCCTTGCGCTGGCCGATGGTGTAGCCGGCCAGGCCCTGGTGCTCGCCCCACACCCGGCCAGCCCGATCCAGGATGGGGCCGGGGCGCATGGTGTCCGCCGCCCAATCCCGCAGGAAGCGGCGGTAGTCGTCATCGGCGACGAAGCAGAGGTCCATGGAGTCGTGCTTGCTGGCAATGGGCAGGCCCCGGGCTGCGGCCATGCGCCGCACCTCGGCCTTGGGGTACTCGCCGATGGGGAAGAGAACGTCCTGCAGTTCCGCCTGGCCCAGCACGCTCAACACGTAGCTCTGGTCCTTCTGTTCGTCCACCGCCTTGAGCAGGTGAACGGTGCCGTCCGGCTGGCGGCGCAGGCGGGCATAGTGGCCCGTGGCCAGGTAGTCCGCGCCCAGGCGCCTGGCGTAGTTCAAGAGGTAGTCGAAGCGGATGTGGCGGTTGCAGGCCAGGCAAGGGTTGGGGGTCAGTCCCTGGCGATAGCCGTCGATGAAGAAGTCCACCACGTGCTGCTTGAAGGGCTGCTCCACGTTGATTAGATAAAAGGGGATGCCCAGCTCGTCGGCCACCCGGCGCGCGTCGTGGACGCTCTCCAGGCTGCAGCACTTATTGGTGGACGCTTCGCCCGCGCCCACTTCCGCCCAGAGGCGCATCATGATGCCGATGCAGTTGTAGCCCTGCTCCACCAGCAGCGCCGCCGCCACGGAACTGTCCACGCCGCCGCTCATGGCGACGACGACGGTGGTATCGGCAGGCGCTTTGGTATGCTTCGTCATGTTCATAGGATGTATTGTACATGAAAACGGTGTTTTTGCAGGAGTTTTGACTACTACACGCTGACTCCCCTGCAAAAAGGGCGTTTTTGAACGCAAAGGCGCAAAGGTGCAAAGGCGCAAAGAAGTGCAGGAGGGAATCACTCGAATCAGCGTTCATCTGCGTGGGTCAGCGTCCTCATTTGATCTTTGTGCAGTAGAGCCACACACTATCTTTGCAGATCCGATCCACAGATTTTACAGTCACCCACGGCGGGCCGGAGACTCGCCCTACATATCCGTGGCGTCCAGTCTGAGCGGATGGCGGCCCCTGGCGCAGGTGAGGTCTCCGGCCGCACGGTGGTGCCCGGAAGGGCACCCATTCCCCCTGTCGCCTCACCCTGCGCCATGCCGGGCCTGGTCCCAGGGGATGGCGCTGACTTCGTCGTGGCGCAGGGCGCGGGTGCCGATCCGGTCGATGCGCATGATGAGGCGGCAGGCAGGATCCGGGCAGACCACCCGGCTGTCGGTCTCCATCCAGTCGGCGGGGTGGTTGCGCCGTTGCTTGGCCGGCAGGAGGGGGATGGCCGCCTGGAGCGCGTAGAGGCAAAAGTCCGCGCCGTCCGGCAAAGAGATCTTGCCGCTGCGCAGGTAGAAGCGATCCCCCTCGGCCATGGCACACGTACAGTGGCCTTCAATCCGCTCCACCACCACGGCCAGGTCATACAACTCGAACTGGTCGTCCGGCTCTGAAAACGCCTTCTCGCTCCCCTGTGGAGTCATCTGTCCACTCGATTCCTGCATCCTCCCCCTCCTTGCTGCAACAGGCGCGGGGCAGCTCCGCCCGCCGACTGGCTCCAGGTTGACATAGGGAGGCTGAAACCCATCCCGGCGCCCCTGCCATGTGGGCCAGGACGGGCCAGCCATGGTAGGATACAGGGTATGCAAAGATGAGCAGCCCGTCAAACAGAGAGGATGCCCTGTGACCCATCTGGACCCTTCCCGGCAGACCATCAGCGTTGCCTTTCAGACTGACAAACCCCTGGCCGCGTACGGCGCGCTGGCGGCCCAGGTGGAAGCCTATGGCTTTGACGGCATCTCCGTCTACAACGACATGCTCTACCAGCCTGCCTGGCTGCCCCTGCTGGAGGTGGCCCGGGCTACTCGACGGGTGCGCATTGGCCCGGCCGCGGTCAACCCCTTCACCTGTCATCCGGTCAACATCGCCGGCCACATCGCCCTGATCGACGAGGCGTCCCAGGGGCGGGCCTACCTGGGACTGGCCCGGGGGAGCTGGCTGGATTTTGTGGGGCTGGAGCCCCGGCGGACGGTGACCGCCCTGCGGGAGGCCTTTGGCTGCATCCGGCACCTGCTCACCCGCTCCACCGAACCCTACGCCGGCCACCTCTTTCCCCTGGCCGGAGGCGACACCCTGCGCTGGCCCATCCTCCGGCCGGATCTCCCCTTCCTCCTGGGCAGTTGGGGCGCCCAGACCATCCGCGCCTGCATCGCCTGGATCCACGAGGTCAAGGTGGGGGGCACGGCCAACCCGGACGTGGTTCCCCACTTCCGGACCGTGATCGACCAGGCTGCCGTGGCCGCCGGCCGGGCCGCCGGAGAGGTGGGCGTGGTCATCGGCTCCGTCACCGTGGTGGATGAGGACGGCCAGGCGGCCCGGGCCCGGGCTCGCCGGGAGGTGGCCCTCTACCTGCCGGTGGTGGCCGACCTGGACCCCACCCTGGAGCTGGATCCCGAGCTCCTGGCCCGGATCCGGGCGGCGGCGGACCGCTATGACTTCGACCAGGCCGCCGGGCTCATTTCTGACGGGCTGTTGGCCCGCTTTGCCTTTGCCGGCACGCCGGAGCAGGTGGCCGCCCAGGCCCGGGCCATCCTGGAGGCCGGCGCCGCCCGGGTAGAATTCGGTACGCCCCACGGCCTGGAGGCCGAGACCGGTCTGCGACTCCTGGGCGAGCGGGTGCTCCCGGCCCTGCGCGGATAGCGCCGGCTTCTCCGCTCCCGGGCGCTTTGCCGGAATTCCGCCCTAACCGCTATAATCAGATTCACCTCGAACCCATCCCCCGGCCTGAACGACCAACCGCCCCGGGCCTCCGCCCGCAACAGATGCAACAACCGCCTATCGCCCAAAGGAGAGAAACGTATGGGTCGAACCAAGCACATTTTCAATAGTTTAAATCGTCGGGACTTTATCCGCCTGGCCGGCCTGGTTGGCGCGGGGACCGCCAGCGGCCTGCTCTGGGGATGCACCGCGCCTGAGGCCGCAACAACCGGCGGTCAGCCCAGCGTGGAGGTGACCGAGAGCCAGGGCCCGTCCGGCCCCCAGGGCGAACTGGTCATCGTCCAGGGGGTGGACGCGGAATCTCTGGACCCGTACGTGACCACCTCCGGGGCCTCCAAGGGCATGGTGTGGTCCATCTACGACAAGTTGCTGGAGCGCTCTCCGGATATGCAGTTGATTCCGTGGCTGGCCACCGAGTGGCAGGTGGTGGATGACACCACCTGGGAATTCAAGCTGCGGGATGAGGTCTACTTCCACAACGGGGAGAAGTTCAGCGCCGAGCACGTGCGGGATTCCATCACCCGCTTCAAAGATCCGAACCTGAAGAACGTCTACGCCGCCCAGCTTGCGCCGGTGGTGGAGGTGGAAGTGGTCGATCCCCTGACCGTGCGCATCAAGACCGACGGCCCCTTTGCCCTGCTGGCCGAAGTCCTCTCCACCTACTGTGAAATATTGCCCAAGGCCATCACCTCGGGCGAGGTGGACGCCGCCACCCAGGCCATTGGCACGGGCCCTTACCGGTTCGTGGAGTGGACCCCCGGCGACCGCATGGTGGTGGAAGCCGCGACCCTGGCAGGGGGGCAGCCCCACTTCAGCGGCCAGCCCCGGCTGCAGCGCATCCTCTGGCGGCCAGTGCCGGAGGGGACGACCCGGGTGGTGGAGCTCAAGACCGGCCAGGCCCACCTGATCACCCCGGTGGATCCGGTGCAGCGGCAGGAGCTGGAGGCCGACCCGGCCACCGGCGTCATTGCCTTCCGCCAGATCAACTCCATCATCGTGGTGCTCAACAGCCTCAAGGTGGAGCCCTTCCAGGACGTGCGAGTGCGCCAGGCCCTCAACTACGCCACCGACGTGCCCACCCTGATCAACACCGTCATGCAGGGCGCGGCCTACCAGCTGGCCGGTCCCTTCGGCCCCGGCATCCCCGGCTACGACCCCGAGCTGGAGCCCTATCCCTACGATCCGGACAAGGCCCGGCAGCTCCTGGCGGAGGCCGGCTACGGCGACGGCTTTGAGTTGACCCTGGTTTCGCCCAACGGCCGCTACCTCAACGACAGGCTGGCCAGCGAGGCCATCGCCGGCATGTGGTCGGAGGTGGGCGTGCAGACCACGGTGCAGGTCATGGACTGGAGCCCTTTCGTGGAGGGGGTGCTGGGCAAGACCCACGACGCCTTCTTCTTCTCCCAGGTGGGCGTGTTGTTGGACGCCACCGTGAGTATCAACTTCCACTCGGGGCGCAAGGGCGCGGCCTGGCAGGGCTACGACAATCCGGAGGTCAACCAGATCATCGACGAAGCGCCCAAGGAGATGGACGCGGAGAAGCGCAACGAGATGTACAAGCGGCTGGGCCGCATCATCTACGAGGAGTGCCCCTGGGTCTTTCTCTGGAACCAGCAGGGGCTCTTTGGCATCCGCAACGAGGTCCAGGGCTGGGAACCCCACCAGGATGGCATCATCCGCCTGGGCGACATTCATCTGGCGGCGTGAGGGTTCTATCCACAGACTCTACCGCAATATAGATCCATGTCCCGATACCTGGTTCAACGGCTCCAACACCTGGCCTGGGTGCTTTTTGCCGTCAGTCTGCTGGTCTTCCTGCTGATTTACCTGTCCGGCGATCCCGCGACCCTGCTGGCCCCCCTGGATGCCAAGCCCGAAGACGTGGCCCGTATCCGGCAGCTCTACGGGCTGGATCAGCCCATCCTGGTCCAGTACTGGCGTTTTCTCGTCCAGGCTGTCCAGGGCGACCTGGGCGAATCCTTCCGCTACCATCAGCCGGCCCTGACCCTGGTGTTGCAGAAGCTCCCGGCCACGGTGCAGCTGGCCCTCTTTTCCCTGGGCCTGACCGTCCTGGTCGGCATCCCCCTGGGGGTGCTGGCCGGGACTCGACCCAACAGCCTGGTGGACTGGATCGCCTCCCTGATCACCTTCGTGGGCATCAGCATCCCGTCGTTCTGGCTGGGCATCCTCCTGATCCTGGCCTTCGCCGACCGGCTGCGCTGGCTGCCTTCCTCCGGCGCGGGCACATGGCGCCACCTGCTCCTGCCGGGCATCACCCTTTCCCTGTACAGCATCGGCCTGGTCTCCCGCCTGGTTCGCTCCACCCTGATCGACGTCCTCCAGCACGACTACATCCGCACGGCCCGGGCCAAAGGACTGGGCGAACGGTTGGTGCTCTATCGCCATGCCCTGCGCAACACCCTCATCCCCACCGTCACCGTGCTGGGGCTACAGTTGGGCGGCCTGTTGGGCGGCTCCGTGGTGGTGGAGTCGGTCTTCGCCTGGCCGGGCGTGGGCTGGCTGATGCTCCAGGGGATCCAGAACCGGGACCTGCCCCTGGTGCGGGCGGTGGTGCTGGTGGTGGGCCTGGCCTTTGTCCTCATCAACCTGACCGTCGACCTGATCTACACCCTCATCGATCCACGGATTCGCCATGAGACGTAACCGCAGACGCCTGGGACGGAGCGCCCAATTCTGGGTGGGGGCCATCGTCTTTGTCGCCGTGGTGGCGGTGGCGGGGTTATCCCACTGGCTCAGCCCCCACGACTACGCGGCCCAGAACCTGACCAAGGCCCTGCTGCCCCCCTTCTGGATGCCCGGCAGCGACCCGGCCTACCCCCTGGGGACCGACCGGCTGGGCCGGGATCTTCTCTCCCGGCTCATGGTCGGCGCCCGAGTCTCCACGGCGGTGGGCGTCTTTTCCGTGTTGCTGGGCGGCACCCTGGGCACCTTAACCGGCCTGGCCGCCGGCTACTTCGGCGGCTGGGTGGATCGCACCATCAGCCGGCTGATCGACATCCAGCTCTCCTTTCCACCGGTCTTCCTGGCCATCGCCATCATGGCTGCCGTCGGCCAGAGCCTGACCAACCTGATCCTGGTGCTGGCCCTGGTCACCTGGGTCCAGTACGCCCGGGTCTGTCGCGGCTCCACCCTGGCGCTGCGGGGGGCGGAGTTTGTACAGGCGGCCCGGGCCATCGGCGCCGGTCATGGGCGCATCCTCCTGCGCCACCTGCTGCCCTCGGTGCTGCCGCCCCTGGCCGTCATCGCCACAGTCAACATGTCCAGCATGATCCTGGCGGAGGCGGCCCTGAGCTTTTTGGGGCTGGGGGTGCAGCCGCCCACGCCAGCATGGGGGAGCATGGTCAGCGAGGCCAGGGCCGTGCAGAGCATCGCCTGGTGGAACGCGGTCTTTCCCGGCCTGGCCATCGTCATCTTCGTGACCAGCGCCAACCTCATGGGCGAGGGCCTGCGCCAGCGCCGGTGAGCGTCGGGAGGGTAACCATTCCCCCCTCATCCCCAGCCCTTCTCCCCCAGCAAAACCGGGGGAGAAGGGAGAAGCGAATCGTTTTGAGTCAACCGCGCGGCCGTGTCCATGGGGCCGCGGCGCCAGATCCGTTCAGGAGAGAACGACCATGCGTACCTTTTTCAACAACTGTCGCCTGGTGGACGGGACCGGGGCCAGGGCGGTGGAGTCGGCCCTGGTGGTGGTCACCGACGACCAGATCACCTGGTGCGGCCCGGCGGATGCAGCCGAGGCGCCCACGCCCGTGGCCGGTGACCGCCAGGTGGATCTGGCGGGGCGGACCCTGTTGCCCGGCCTTTTCAACGTGCACGTACACCTGGCCCTGCGCCTGCCCTTCCCGGAGCAGCGCATCGACCCCTTTGCCCCCGGCTACCGGGCCATGCTCATCTATCGCCGGGCCCTGGAGGCCATCTACAGCGGTACCACCAGCCTCCGGGCCGTGGGCGAGGCCCACTTCATGGACATCGCGGTACGCAACGCCATTAACAAGGGCGTGCTGCCGGGGCCCCGCATCCAGTCGGCCGGCAGCGCCCTCATCGCCACCGGCGGCCACGGCCACAACTCCGTGAGCTGCATCGAGGCCGACGGGGTGGACGGCTTCCGCCGGGCCGCCCGGGAGCAGTTGCGGGCCGGCGCGGACCTGATCAAGATCTGCCTGACCGGCGGCATCGGCACCCCCGGCGAACAGCCCGCCGACAAGCAGATGAGCGACGATGAGGTGGCCGCGGTGGTGGAGGTGGCCCACGGCGCCAACAAACGGGTGGCCTCCCACACCGGCGGTAGCCAGCCGGTCAAGGACGCGGTGCGCCTGGGGGTGGACTGCATCGAACACGGCTACCAGTTCGACGAGGAGGCGGCCCAGATGATGGCCGAGGCCGGTACCTTTCTGGTACCCACCCTCTGCGTCACCCAGGAGCTGGACTACATGCGCCGCCATGGCGTCCAGGAGTGGATGCTCACCAAGGCCCGGGCCGCCGCCGTGGAGCATCTCAACTCCATCCGCCGGGCCGTCGCCGCAGGGGTGACCCTCTGCGTGGGGACGGACCTGTTGCCCAGCGACCCGGTGGACGGGACCGTGGCCACCATCCGAGAGGTGGAGCTGCTGGTGGAGGCCGGCCTCTCGCCCCTGGATGCCCTGCGCGCGGCCACTTTCAACTCGGCCCGGCTCTGTGGCGTGGAGCGGCTGACGGGCACCATTGCGGCGGGCAAGCAGGCAGACCTGATCGTGGTGGACGGCCGGCCCGACGTGGAGATCCGGGATCTGCGCCAGGTGCGCCTGGTGATGAAGGATGGCGCGGTCTTCCGCAACGAGCTGCCCAACCTGGATGCGCCCGGCCTGGCCCTGCCCGGAGTGGAACTGGCCGGGGGCACCTTTGCCCGGGTCTACTGAAATTCGTACAGTCTGCCGGGATTGACTGGCGTTTGGCAAGCGGGCCGTCCCCGTGCAAAATAAAGGGCACAAATGTTGTCCGTTGGGATTTTTGTGAAATAGGAGTTGCCATGGCCAAATCGAAAGCTCACCCAACCGCCCGGAGCCGTCGAGAACGGGCCCGGGCGGAGCGAGCCCGCCGTCGCCGCAACCAGATGCTGCTCCTGTGGGGCAGCGTGGCGCTCTTCGCCGTGATCATCGGCGCGGTCATCGCCCTGAACATCCGCAACAGCCGGCCGGTAGCCGGTGAGGAGACCTTCGCCTCTCAGGGGAACCTCCACATCGCCTTCGGCAGTGTCTCGCCCATCGCCTACAATTCCACCCCGCCCAGCTCCGGTCCCCACTATGAGACCCTGGTGAGCTGGGGCGTCTACACCGAGCCCCAACGCTACGAACACCTGGTCCACAACCTGGAGGACGGCGGCGTGATCGTCTACTATCAGTGTCCCGAAGGCTGTCCGGAGGTGGTGGATGCCCTGCGGGAGATCGTGGACCCGTACATCCAGGCCCGGCGCCACGTGATCATGGTGCCCAACGATCCGTCCTGGACCATCGGCAACAGCCAGCCCCTGCACCAGGACATGGGCGCGCGCATTGCGGTAGTCGCCTGGCAGAAGGTCCTCAAGATGGACGAGGTGGACGCGGAACGGATCCGGGCCTTCATCGAGCGCTATGAGGGCATCGATCATCACGTGGCCGGCATCGGGTAGGGCCGGTTCCAGGCCAGAGCCATGGCAGATTCCGTGATGGTCGAAGTCCGTCGCCTCTCCCTGGAACGGGGCGGCGTTCCCGTGCTGCGGGAGGTCTCCCTCACGGCAGACCGGGGGCAAATCGTGGGGCTGTTGGGGCCCAGCGGCAGCGGCAAGTCGACCCTGTTGCGCTGCATCAACCGCCTGCTGGAGCCGCCGCCCCAGACGGTCTTCGTGGATGGGCGGGATGTGACCCGGGTGGATGTGATTCAACTGCGGCGACAGGTGGGGATGGTCTTCCAGCAGCCGGTGCTCTTCCCCGGCACGGTGGCCGACAACCTGCGCTACGGGCCGGCCCTGCGGGGGGAGTCCCTGGGCGACGCCGAGCTGCGGGCGCTGTTGGAGCAGGCCGACCTGGACCCGGCCCTGGCAGATCGCCCGGCATCGGAGCTATCTGGTGGCCAGGCCCAGCGGGTCGCCCTGGCCCGCACCCTGGCCAACCGCCCCCAGGTGCTGCTCATGGACGAGCCCACCAGTGCGCTGGATCCGGCCTCCCGGCGTCACATCGAGGAACAGGTCCGGCGCAGCAGCCGGAAAGATGGGCTGGCGGTCATCTGGGTGACCCACGACGTGGAACAGGCGGAGCACATCGCCGACTACCTCTACCTGCTGGTGGATGGCCAGATAGTGGACCAGGGCGAACCGGCCCACGTGCTCCATGCCCAGGGCGATCATGAGCATCTGCTCTCCCGCTTCGCCGCGGGGGAGCTGGCCGGCCGGCATTCTTGAAGAACCTGGAGTCCCCTACCATGTTGGACTTTTTCTGGGCCATCGATTTTCCCCGGGTGTTGGCCAGCATTGCCCTGGTGGCCCTGGCTGGCCTGCTGGGCTACTGGCAGCGGGCTGGCCTCGGCCAGGACCTGGTCATGGCCACGGTGCGCTCCTTTGTCCAGCTCATCGCCATTGGCTATGCCCTGGACCTCATCTTCGCCCAGGAGAGCGTGGGCTGGACCCTTTTCCTGATCGTGGTCATGCTGGCCGTGGCGGCGTACACCTCGGCCCAGCGGGGCAGTGGCATCCCCAACACCCTCTTCATCACCTCGGCCAGCATCGGCGTGGGCACCCTCCTGACCATCGGCCTGCTGGTGGCGTTGGGCATCTTTCGTTTTGTTCCCCAGCTCATCATTCCGGTGGCCGGCATGGTCATCGGCAACACCATGACCACCTGTTCCCTGGTCATGGCCCGGCTGCGGGACGACGTGGTGGAGCAGCGTCTCCAGATCGAGACGGCCCTGGCCCTGGGCGCGACCAGCCGCCAGGCCGTCCAGCCTATCCTGCGCCGTTCCATCCGGGCGGCCATGTTGCCGGTGATCGACACCACCAAGACGGTGGGCCTGATCAAGCTGCCGGGCGCCATGACGGGCATGATCCTGGCTGGAGCTTCCCCCCTGGAGGCCGTCCAGCTTCAAATTATTGTCATGTACATGCTGGTGGGCGCAACCGCGTTCACGGCCCTGGCTGCGGCCTTTCTCACGGCCCGGGTCTTCTTCACCCCGGCCCATCAGCTCCGCCTGCCGGCCGCGCTGACCCCAGCCGGGGAGGCGTGAGTTCCTGGCTAGACTACCTGGTTCCGCAGGGGCCTCTCCCCCCGACGGAGCCGCTCCAGGTTTTCCAGCAAGATGTCCAGCAGATTTTCTTCATAGCGGCGGGTCTCGCCTGCGGTGTGGGGCGTGATCAGGACGTTCTCCAGGTCCCAGAAGGGGGAGTCCGCGGGCAACGGCTCATCCCAGAAGTGGTCGATGGCCGCGCCGGCGATGGTGCCGTTGCGGAGCGCATCCAGCAGGGCGGGCTCGTCCACGCAGCCGCCCCGGGCCACGTTGATCAGGTAGGCTGAGGGCTTCATGGCGGCCAGGGCGGCCCTGTCCATCAGCCGGGCCGTCTCTGGGGTCAGCGGGCAGGTGAGGGCCACGAAGTCGGCCTGGGGCAGCAGATCGGCCAGCCGGTCCGGTGGGTGGACTTCGTGGGCAGTCTCCGGCGCTGCGGTGGCCGGGTTGCGCTTGGTGGCCAGGACCCGCATGTCGAAGGCCCGGGCGAGGCGGGCCAGCCGGGAGCCGATCCCGCCCAGCCCCACGATCAGGAGGGTCTTGCCGCCCAGCTCATCCTCTCGCCGGTCCACGTCCGGGATCATGCCCCGCCAGAAGTGGCGGCGCTGGTTGTCCCGGGCGGTGGGGAGGTGGCGGGTGAGGGCCAGGATCAGGGCCATGGCATGTTCACTGACCGCGTTGCGGTTGACGCCCTGGGCACTGGCCAGGTGGATGCCCCGGCGGCGCAGTTCGTCCAGGGGGAACTGGTCGTAGCCTGCGCCGATGGACTGGATGAAGCGGAGGCGGGGCGCCTTCTCCAGGAGCTCGTGGCGCCAGAAGCCCGAGATCACCAGCACATCGGCCTCGCCGATGCGCTCCGCCAGCGCCGATGGAGACCAGACCTGGAAGTGGGGAATGCCGGTCTGGCGCCGGGCGAAGCGGTCGGCCAGTTGATAGGCGGGATGGGCAAAGCAGACGGTGGGCGTTGGGATGGAGTCCATGGGTACGTTATGACCTGTGGGGATGAATCTTGCTCTTTCGGTTTTTTATAAACTGGATAACCTCTTCCACGGTATAGGGAGGGTTTCGTTTGTGGATAATTGCATGGCAATTTGGGCAAACAGGAATTAAGTCTCGGATTGGGTCCACCTGATATTTTTCGCCCACTTCTGAGAGTGGCTTAATGTGGTGCACATGAATTGTGCCTCGCCCTGCTTCCCCATATTGTTCCTGAAAGTCGAACCCACAGATCTGGCAATAGGCGCCGTAATGGGCGATACATGCAGCCCGTGCTTTGGGATTCCGCTCATAGGCGTTGACTGTTATGCGTTGTTTGCCGCCTTCAGGGAAGGTTGCATCATCCTGCACTTCTTCAGGTAACATCCATTCGGGCCTGCCTGGTCCGTAGTGCGGTTCCAGAACGGGGCGCTCTGTTTTCTCCCGCAGGTAGAGCACCAGAGATGGATTGTGCTTGGCCTGGCTGTTTGTCTTTAGCTGGCGAAATTTATGGGCGACCTTCTCGATAAACGGGAAATGGAGCGATTTGATGATGGGCCAAACCTCCCCATGGGCTGAGGAAGGCGTGTAATATCCGTTTCTTGAAGGGACTCGTTGAAACGTTGGGTAGTCATCATGGTCCCACTGCCATTCATCGATCGCTTCCAGTAATTGTAACGCATCATCTGCTGTGGCCAGCGTTTCCTCGTCTAATGCCATCCAGATAACTTCTTCCTCAATCGAGCACACAATAATACTGCCGACCACCAGACGGACATGGCCGGTATCACAGTATACGCCCCATTTGTTGTTACCCCAGGAATCTGCGAAATGAATCGCTTCAACAAATACATCCAGAGATAGCTTTCTCTTGTCTTCGTCAGGAAGGAGGGAGCAGACGATTTGGTGGATGCGGTCGGGGTCAGGTTTCCTGCCGGGCATTTCCTGCTGTCTGGTCCTGCTATCTGGGATTGATTCGTGATTCAGGGAGCTTTCAGGTGGAGACTCATGGCCGGTTCATATGAATCCCGCTTCCTCGAAGTCCCCCATGTACCTTTAAGTAGGGAGCTCTTTTGAGCAATTGGGCGGAGTTCACCTAATCCTATTGTAACATGACTCCCCTGCAAAAAGCATCACTGTCTTTGCATTTTATATCGATTCCCTAACCAAGAGTCATCGTAGGTCACGTTTCCATACGTGATCGCTGGTCCGATAGGAGGTGGGGCTGGCCGGTGAAGACGGTGCCCTGCGCCTGCCCTATTGCATCCACCACCAGGGGCTGGTCAAAGCCCAGGAGCTGGACGGGCACTATCCCATTGCCACCAGTGCCACCCACCTGGATGCTGGTGGCTCATAGGTCCGACGTCGGTGAGGCACCTGAGACTGTGTCCCGGGCATCGATGTTGGTCTGCTGGAGCCCCTTGACATTGGCCATCTCTCATACCTGGTCTTGGGCCCCGGCTGGTGGCTCGATTATGGACGTGCAACCCGTTACTAGTTCAGGGAGAGGTCTCCTATTGTTTTAAACCGGAGTGAACTGTCGAAAGCAGGTTTAGCAGAGTAAGTATCAGCCATGCTTCATAAAATAATGTCAGTGGTATTACCGAGAGATTTTTTAGGAACAAGCTTAAAGATGTTTTGTTCAAAAATTTTAGTGTTGTGTTTTTATGTATACTTAACAGGAGCTTCTCGTCGGATACCAAGTACTGTATAAGGGAATTCAATAAGAAGGCTAGCAAGGTAAAAACGACTGTTGTGGCAAGGAGTTCAAAGTAATGGGTCTTTATTGAATGAAACACTGTTGACGGAATGACATACCACTGCATTTTGGGCGTTTTAAATATGGACTTAATCCGCTCAATACCAAGGGAAAATACACCGCTGCCAATTAAGAAAATGAAGAGAATAACCCGAGCCCCCTCAACAATTATTTCAATTAGCCAATATGTTTGTTTGTTGACGATGCGCACTTCATCTGTTTGTATAACTCTTCCTATTGCCGGCACAAGTACTAAGATAGTGATTAATAACACATTTCTACTCATCAGGGAAAGTGCCCAAGTAATCATAAAAGTCCTCCATCTTTTTGGAATGGTAATACCGTGCATTATCCGCTATAATGGAGCCGTTCGGACGACTCTCGCAAGCTGGCACTTCAGCGTCCGCATCCGTGGGGATCCAATCCGACTTGCTTTATGGGCCGGCGATGTAGCCGTCCAAACGGCAGACTGCCTGATAATGAATGCAACGCATAATAGATATAGATATGTATTCCATGGTAGGTCGCCGGTTTAGGGATAAGTTTCCTATTGGCTTTAATCCCTTGAACTAGCGTTGACTGTCGAATGTAAGCTTAGTTCATAAAAATCCACTACCCAAAGGGGGATGCACATGACTCCGCGCGATTGTGCAGAGCTATTGCACACCCCCTTTCAGAATATTTCCATACCTTTTGAGAGCCCCCCAATCCTTCAGCGCTTTGCGCAAAGTCTAATTTTAGCTACGAAGGCTAGTTCCGATTAGGGGAGATTCCCAGAGTGCACGCGTGTTCCCTTCACATACCGAATCTCATCAGTACCATACACAGCAATACCAAAACGAATAAAGCTAGGCTGAAGAGGTTGCTATTACGGATATAGCGGGCTGCTCCCGGGCGGAAGCGATCCCCGTCCCAAACTTTTGCGTACACAGTGCGACTCGAGACGGCTCCATGCACCGTGAGCACAAGTACCAAGAGTAGGGCTACCAGGAAGGTAAGTCCATAAGCTGTAGTGAGCAAGTATCCCCAGCTCCTGATCGGTCCCAGCCAGGTGCCGCGCAGGATTCCTAACCAGAACACCAATGTTCCTGAAAGCATCATCAAGCGGCCAACAAACCTGTCCATGACCTGGAGGGTGGCCTTTGCTTCAGCAGGAGGACGGCGTAGCAGCGTGGGCCAGACGCCGAGCGCCATGAACACGTATCCGCCAAACCAAGTCATTCCGGCCAGCACGTGCAGATAATGTACCACTATGATCCAGGTTAGGTTCATACCAGCCTCCTCTAACGAGTTGAACGGGCTCCATTTACCCCGATGGCTTTGCCGATCATGTGCGGATCCTCTACCACGTTTAACAAGGTCATGGCATAGTCAGCGCGGGAAAGCTGCCAGTGGCCGCCGGTGGGATTGGGTTCACTGTCTGTATGTACCTCCCCGCTTCCGGGCTTATCGTTGAGCATGGTAGCCCGCACAATGCTCCAGTCTAGTCCGCTCGCCTGGAGTATGCCCTCGGCCCGCGCCAGGTCGGCGTAGGCAGCCCGAAAAATCACCCAGGCGAGCGTAACTGCCAACCAGGGACGGCTGGCTACGATGCTGCGGCTGCTCGTCGTGACTATCCGACGTACTCCGCTTTCCTTCATCACGGTGATGAGGTTGAGTGTCGTTTGGCTGATAACGGTTGTCGGCCCCAGGTTGGGTGGGGAGACGATCGTGATCACTGCGTCATGGCCGGGTACTGCTTTGCGTAGGTCGGCCAGGTCGAGCGCATCTCCCTGCACTACCCCAGCTAGCCCCTCTAAGCCCGCCAAAGCCTCTGGGCGGCGGGTAAAGGCCGTGATCTGATGGCCTCGGCGGATCCCCTGCTCGAGCACGTGTCGACCAGTGCGCCCTGTTGAACCGATCACTAGTAGCTTCATATGCCCTCTTGAAGAGTTTATCGATTGCCGATGATGATCAACTGTCTGATAGAGCGTTATTCAGATGTGCTTTTGTTGGGGTGGTAGCGACCACTGGCGCGCAGGGTCTTCCCCAGGGTGCGCAGCATGTCCTGAAACTGTTCGCCCAGCTTCCTATTGGACGGGGCGAACAGCGGCACGAGCCAGCGGGTCGTGCCCGGTGCGATGTTGTAGACGCGGTACTGGATCAGGGTTCTCCCGTTGTGGTCCTTGACGATGTACTCACCTCGGTACCACCACTCGCCTTGGAGGGAGGCTCGTCGTTCCACCTCGTCTATCGTGACCTTGCCCAGGCCGGATTGCTCGAGAAAGGACACGAGTGCCTTCCACACCTCCTTGGGGGGAGCGTCCATCTCTCCGGAAGCGGACCAGGTCGATTTTTTCGAATCGGACATCTCGGTATTCTCTCCTCTGCCTTCGCAGGAAAGCATGCCTCATCGTGGGTGAACAGTTCGTCCAACAGGTCGGTAGTATCGAACTGGCCGGCGATGTTCGCACAGCGCGACGTCACCATCATTCCCAGGCAGTTCGTGGGTACCAAGCAACGAGGTTGAGTGTCGGTTGGCTGATAACGGTTGTCGGTCCCAGGTTGGGTGGGGAGACGATCGTGATCACTGCGTCATGGCCGGGTACTGCTTTGCGCAGGTCGGCCAGGTCGAGCGCATCTCCCTGTATTACCCCAGCTAGCCCCTCTAAGCCCGCCAAAGCCTCTGGGCGGCGGGTAAAGGCCGTGATCTGATGGCCTCGGCGGATCCCCTGCTCGAGCACGTGTCGACCGGTACGCCCTGTTGAACTGAACACCAGTAGCTTCATATATGCTCCTTTCGCAAAATTATTATATAGTATTGATTACCAATTATATTAGTAATTAGGTTTGTGGTAGAATAGCACAGGAGGCACTCAATGTCAAGGAAAACCCGATCTGTTCAACCCGTTTTGGCGACGGAGATTGGTCGTCGCTTCAGTACAGCTGTGGTGCTTTACCACAGTGCGGTTGCTGAATGCTTTGGTCTCAGCGCCACCGATTGGAAGTGCGGCGAAATACTCAGCCGGATGGGGCCAATGAATCCCACACAACTGGCGGCGCTCACCGGCATGAGCACTGCGGCGGTGACATTGGTCATTGACCGCCTTGAGCAAGCCGGGTTTGCCCGCCGCGAGCGTGACCCCAACGATCGGCGCAAGGTTCTGGTCTACCCTACCGCTACCCCAGAGATAGAGCAGAAGATAGAAGAAGTTTTCAGGGAATTGACCGAGAAAATGGAGGCGCTAATGGCTCGTTACAGCCCTCAACAACTCCAGGCCATAGTGGATTTCATTCAGCAAGCCACCCAGATTATGGAGTCCGAAACTGCGCGGCTGCGCGGGGAGGCGGCGAAGAAGGCTTGATTGTGTACAGAGAGGTTTACATCTCGGGTGCTGAAATTAGATAGTTCCCTGTGAAGAGTGAAGAGTTGCTGGCAGAGTGGGAGACCATACTGCACTACACGACAAAAAAATGAACAGGTCGAGGTTTTGGTTGTAGGACGGTAGGCCCAAAACCTTCCAAAACCAAAACCCGACCCGTCCGCCATGCTTTACGTCGAACAGCTGACAAACGTTCTTGCAGAGCGGCCACCTCTTGGCACCGCGCCCGCCTTCACTTTATCGCTCGCTTTCCAGTGCTGTAGCAAGTACGTGCGCAGGCCGGGGCAACCCGTGCCGAGCAAAGCATCGAGCT
The DNA here is from genome assembly GCF_006569185.2 of Litorilinea aerophila. Classification (NCBI taxonomy): domain Bacteria; kingdom Bacillati; phylum Chloroflexota; class Caldilineae; order Caldilineales; family Caldilineaceae; genus Litorilinea; species Litorilinea aerophila. The sequence continues at coordinate 183,308 of NZ_VIGC02000008.1, forward strand.
GCTGTACGCATTGTTTGCGCTGCTTCCGGCGCAGAAGAGGTGTCTAGCGTGGTATGCCCCAAAATAGGCCACATGTGGTGGCGAAAATTGCCAAACACCCGCTTGACTCAGGCGTTCATACAAACTCCTTGCGACTTTTCACTTGTCAATCTCGGACCCAGTTCTACTCTGTGGCTAATCCGAGACAAGGGTCGTCGTGTGAGACACCCCTTCGGCATGTCAGACGCGCTCCGCCAGCGAATGTCTCCGGAGCCAGTGGATGGCTTGGCCTTAGCGCCATTCGGTGGTGCGCCCCCTCCTGCCGGACGCGTGGCAGTGTTCTCGCCCAGCCCTTCCACAAAGCCGCGCCGCCAGCTCGGGTAGATCGGCTGCCAGCGGAGCTCACGTTTCGCCTTAGCGTTGGAACCACCACGGATCTTCGTCATCATTGACACGCCACCCGCGCCGATCAGCAGCCGGGCCAACCAGACCGGCACCTTCCGCGGTGGCTTGGCGCCGACGGCGTTGGCCAGGAACGGTAGCCAGACGGCGACCGGAGCCGGCTCGTCGTCGACGATATTGTAGATGCCGGGTGAGCCGTGAGTGATGGCCGCGACAGTCGCGCGCGCCGCGTCCTCGATATGGATGAATGACCAGATCCCGGCGCCGTTGCCGACGATCGGGAAACGTCGCTTGCGGACGAGCTCGACCAGTCTTCCGTCCTGTGCGATGCCCGTGCCGGGCCCGTAGAACATGCCGTACCGCAACGCCAGTGCTTCCACATCGGTCGCGTTGCACACGGCATCCTCGAGATAGCGGATCGCTGCCAGTGTCTGGCGGAAACTGGCCGGTGGATTCGGATCCAACGGATCCTCCTCCGTCTTGACCGGGCCACCCACCCGTGCAAACGGCCAGCCACAATAGCTTTGCACGATGAACCGCCGTGCGCCCACCAGCCGCGCCGCGGCCAGCAGCGTGTCGGTGACTTCGGTGCGCAGGCGGTTGGTCAGCGCGAACTCTTGGTCGAAGCGCTTGAAATTGCCGGTCGCGTCGGCGAGCGCCGTCAATTGATGGACAATGACCTCCGGCTCTGCTTGCCGGACGGCGGCAGTCAAGGCGTCCCGGTCGAGCGGATCGGCGATGCTGGGTTGCGCGCCGAGCGTCGCGAGCGCTCTGGCTTTCTCAGCGCTGCGTGTGAGCGCGATCACTTCATAGCCATGCTCCAGGAGCAGCGGCACCAGGGCTTTGCCAAGTGCGCCGGTGCTGCCGGCGACAAATATACGCATGGTGTTTCCTCCCAATGGCTGCATGTACTGGTCGTGGCGACCGCGCGCATGGGTACGCACCTGGGATCGGGGGCACCTTGTCCGCCCCGGTGTGGGGCCGGCCAGCCACCTCCGAGCCCCAATCATGCCACCGTGCGCCACGACCTATTACTACTAAGGGATGTTGGCGCTACGCTTCTCAGCCGCGTGTGATACCGCACAGCTTATCGGGGTTGAGCACGCCGTAGACTGCCTGGATGCGGCCCCGTGCGTCAAAGTCGAACGCATAGACGCGATCGAGCCGACCATCGATCCACACCAGCAGGCCTGGCTGTCCGTTCACGCAGGCGCGCTCGAAAGTCATCATGCGTCCGGCCTTGCGCATAATGCCCACGAAGAAACGCGCTACCCGATCTGCGCCGTAGATGATATTGCGCGCGGCGCGGGCCTTGCCGCCGCCATCCGTCCACAGCGCGATGTCGTGGGCGAAGATCGCCAGCAGCCCTTGCAGGTCGCCGGCGGCGCAGGCGCGGGCAAACGCGCGCGCTGCCTGCTCGGCCTGCGCCGGGTCGGCCCGGAAGCGCGGGCGCTCGGTGCTGAGGCGCTGGCGCGCCCGGTGGCCGAGCTGGCGGCAGTGCGGCCCGTTGCTGCCGATCAACCCGGCGATCTCGTCGTAGCTGTAGCCGAACACCTCGTGCAGGATGAACACCGCCCGCTCCAGCGGAGTGAGCCGCTCGAGCAGCAGCAGAAAGGCAAACGACAGCGTCTCCTCCTGCTCGGCGCGCGCCGTCGGGTCGGGTGTGCCGGTCGAGACGAGTGGCTCGGGCAGCCAGGGGCCGACGTAGTGCTCCCGGCGCGTTCGCGCGGCGCGCAGCGCATCCAGGCACAGCCGGGTGACGATCGTCATCAGGAAGGCACGCGGCGACTGCACCGTGTGGCGCGGTGATTGTTGCCAGCGCAGAAAAGCCTCCTGGAGGATGTCCTCGGCATCCATGGCGCTGCCGAGCATACGATACGCCAGGCCGAACAACACCGGCCGGTAGCGGTCGAATTCGTGCACCAGCGCTTCGGTGTCAGCGTTATGGGTCATCGGTTGTAAGCCTGCGTTTTACCATTCCCCGAATAAAGACGAATCACAGGCCGCGCGGGTGGTAATCACCGTTCGGCGAAGGGCGGCCAGACGGTCGTCGAGGTCGCCAGGTAGCGCCCCATCTCCTGCGGGTGCGCGTTACTTGCTGATAGCCACCGCGCGCGGCTGGTAGCTGTCCACCTCGGGACGGAAGCTGATCGAGAGACGGTTCCAGCCGTTGATCGCGACCACCGCGAGCGTCAGATCGACCAACTCCTGCTCGCTGAAGTGTCGGCGTACCTCCGCGAAGAGTGTGTCGGGCACATGGGTTTCGCTTACCCGTGTGACCGCGTCAGTCCAGGCCAGCGCAGCGCGCTCGCGTTCTGTGTAGAACGGCGCCTCGTGCCAGGCAGCCAGGGCATACAGGCGTTGCTCGCTCTCGCCAGCGGCGCGTGCGTCTTTGGTGTGCATGTCGATGCAATAGGCGCAGCCGTTGATCAGCGAAGCGCGAAGGTTGACCAGCTCGCGCAACGGGCGCTCGATCGTCGAGGTCGCCAGATAGCGCTCCAGCGCGTGTAGGGTCCGGATCCCCTCGGGGGCGACATGGGCGTAGTCGATGCGTGGTGGCATAGGAGACAGCTCCTTTCTTCACATCCCGCAGACATAATTCGCATCTCGCAAACATAAGACGAAACAGCCGCTCGAAATGTGACATCCGGCTGGTTGGGTACCTGCCGCATCGGCCAACGTCGGCGCCAAATGCCGCCAGGGCTCATGCAACATCCTTGGCGGGTGGGGTTTTAAAAGACCCCGTTTTCCCGCCGTGTCAATGGCGGAAAAACGGGGTTGCAAAGGGCTCTGTCCCGCGCGCCGGAGGCCCATCCGGCGCTGCAACTCTTCGATGTATTCAGCCAGGGCCTCCGGGCGGAGATCGTTTCAAGAACTTCTTCAGGGCCGCCAGCATCATTTCCCAATTCCTCTCCGAATGCTCGCGTGCTTCCTCAGTCGCATTATTGTCCTGGGACAGTAAGACGTGGGTTTGGTTTCCCTCGTTCGACAACTCAATTGTCACCGTGTGATAGTTTTCCGGCTTGTCAGGCAGACCGGAGAGGGGGCTGAAATGACTATACTGGAGTACTCGCGGTGGCTCGAACCGCAGAATCACACCTTTGTCCTCATACGATTTGCCTTGCCACTCTCCCTTCCAGGTAATCGGGCTCCCTTCGCGCCAGTCCGTGACAACATGGGTACCGAACATGAATTGTTTGATGGCCTCAGGATTCACCAATGCACCCCAGACCCTTTCGACAGGTGCGTTTATGGTGATGGAAGCTCTGGCAATCAGGTTCTTATTCATAATTTGCTCCACCGTGAAGAGAGAAAGCGTGCATATGGCTAGCGCCGTCCTGTTGTTAGCCGAGAATCTCATTTCATCGCCCTTCCATTGCATTTCTCAACCCTGCAATGTCTATTCTCTTCATCCCGAACAGGGCGATGTTCATGCGCTCCGCTTTCTGCCGGTCCGGGCCCTGGTCGACTTCCCAGACGAAAGATGGCACGATTTGCCAGGACACACCGAAGCGGTCCTTAACCCACCCGCAAGGCTGTTCCTCGCCATCTTCGGAAAGAACCTCCCAGAGCCTGTCAATCTGCTCCTGGGTCTCGCATGAGACATAGAGCGACATGCTCTCGTGGAACTTTCCAAAGTAAGCCCCACCCCGGAAGGCCACCACTTCCTCCCCATTGAGCGTGAAGCGAATGGTTTTCACGTCACCGGCCACGCCGGGCATGATGTCTTCGGACATCTCCGGCACCTGCCGCAGCGCTGCAACCTCCTGCTCGCCGAAGTAACTTCGTCCCAGAATCGTCGAATTCCCGAACACTTTGTTGAAGAGTTCGACGTACGTGGCGACGGCTTCCTCGAGGTTCTTGTTGAATCCCAGGCACACGGTAATCGCTTTCATTGGCTGACCTCGCTATTGAGCTTGTGGGGAGCCGAGTGGTGCTCGTGCACAATCTGCCATGCGCCGTTGCGCTTCGTTAAGCCCAACGTCAGGCGACACACCGGTTCGGAAGAGCCGCCGATGCGTAACAGCGCGGTTGCAAAGGCAACGTTGTCACCTGCCGTGATGCGCAGGTCTTCGAGGACGAATACTTCTCGATCCGGTGCACCATAGCGAAAGAAGAGCTCCCAGGTCTTTCGATACGCGTCGAGCCCCTCGGATTGAAGGGGCTCGGGGACGTCGAACATGAGCACGGACTCTGAATGGTTGGCGAGGATGCCCTCCATGTCACCACGCTGAATGGCCCGCTCCCAGGAGCGGATCACGCGTTCGATGTCTGATTTTTCTGCATTGGTGTCCATAAGGCTCATAACCCTTTGGCATTTGATGAAACATGCAACAACCATCACCGTGCCCGTACATAGCGGCAGACCTGGGCGCCGGTGCTTGCCTTCGCCGCTGAAACGAGCTCGAACGGCAACGGCTCGTCCATCGCCGGGAAGAGCTTCTTGCCGCTGCCGATGATGAGGGGCACGACCGTGAGCACCAGCTCGTCCACCAGGTCGGCAGCCAGGAGTGACTGTACCATCGTGGGGCTACCATAGACATAGATGTAGCCGCCCGGCTGCGCCCGCAGATCGGCCACGGTCTTCAGAAAGTCCTTGCCGCGGATGATGGTGGTCGGGTGCCAGGTGATGTCCGCCTCGGTGAGCGTGTCGGAGACCACGTACTTTTGCACGCGGTTGATCCAGTCGGAGAAGTCGTCACCCGACCGGCTGGGCCAGGCCATTGCCGACACCTGATAGGTACGCCGACCCTGCAGGAGGGCGTCGCTTTGCTTGGCCAGGGTGTCGAACGTCCCGCCCATGACCTCCGGGTCGAAGTACTTCCCCATCCACCCGCCGTGGGCAAAGCCGCCGTCGGTGTCTTCACTGGGGGCGCCCGGCGCCTGGACGACCCCGTCGAGGCTGATGAATTCGGTGATGAGCGTCTTCATGGTTTCTCCTGTTTACGTGGCCATGATGTTCGATCTGGTGAATGACCCGCGCACCACCCACAGGCAAGCCGAGGACACCGAGCGGCGTCTGCCGGCAGGGGAGCGCGCCTCAAGATTCGGTGATGAGACCTTCTCGATCTGCAAGGCTATCGACCTCAGACCCTGCCATCAAGGCCAGGTATGCTCCCACCGGATCCTGAACCACCGCATACACGTACTCCCCACCTGCTTTTCGAGCCACTTGGATGCACCTGCCCCCTTCCTCCTGAACCCGACGGAGGCTTTCGGCGAGGTCGCCCACAGGCAGGTAGATCAGCCAGACCGGCGGGCGCTCAACGTTCACACCGCGTGCATGGCAGATTCGCGCCGCCGGCTTGTCATCATCGTCGAGCATGTTGTAGTCGGCGTAGGGCCCATCCCCGTCTTCGAGCGCTATGTTCTGCACCGACCACCCTATCACCTGCCGATAGAAGTCGCGCGTTGCGGCGGCGTCGGAGACAGTCAGATCGAGCCAACAGATGCGACCCACCGGGTCTGCCGTCTCGGGCTGGGCTGGGGGGATCATCTCGGCCGGAATGACCGGGATAATACCGAACGCCGCCCCATTCGGATCGAGCAGCACGGCCCACTGGCTCGTTCCATCGTTGTCTCTGGCATGCATCAGCACCTTCCCGCCCAGATCGAGGGTACGCTGTACACTGCCCCGCACATCAGCGACCTGGATGTGGGGCATCCACTGGATCGGCAGGTGAGCCAGTTCCGCGCTGCGCGCGCCCAGGCCGATGATGGGCATGCCCAGGTTGTTCATCAGATCTTCCTCGCGCCAGAGGGGATGCTCACCTGTGCTGAGCACTCGTGAGTAGAAGCGCACCTCCCGCTCGTGCTCGGGGACCGCGATATCCGCGCTGAAGACGGCGCCGATACGTGGGACAAACAGTTCGCTCATAGATGCCTCCAGTTTCGGTAGGGGCGGCTGACGCCCCGGCGTTCAGCGGCGGGTCACTGGGATGGGGCATCATGCCAAGCACGTCAGCCCGCCTTCCACAATCATTGGAACCCGTGGCGGATATCCCCGTCACTCCATGGGATGTTCAGGGAACCGTCGCCAGACCATGGCCGCCTACGGGCACGGTTTCGCAACGCTCGCTAAAGCCGGCGATCAGGGGCTTGCCGCGGGCCATGGCTTGCTGCACCGAGGGTAGGGTCAACGACGCGGCGTGGCTCTCCTGGCGGTCCCACACCTCCGTGACCCAGATGGCGTCGGGATCGGTCGAGTCTTGAGCGACCACGTAACTCAGGCAGCCTGGCATCTCCCGGGCGCCGTCGAGCAGGATGGCGATCAGGGCGTCCCGCTGGCCGGGGACAACCTGGATCTTCCCGATCAAGCCGTACATCAGTCTCATCCCTTTCTGTTTGGTTTCACTTTTCCATTGCCATTCTCCCGCCGGCCATGGCCCCCACCACCAGGAAGGGCTCGGCGCCGGTGGCAACGGCTTCGGGCAGGGGCGCGTCCGGGGGCTCATGGGAAAGGTCCTCACCACAGGCGAAGAAGCGCACGAAGGGCCGGCGCCGCCGGGTGGCATGATCCCGGATGGTACCCCGCAGCATGGGGTAGGCCGCCTCCAACGCATCCAGCACCGCCCGCTGGGTGACCGGCCCATCCACCTGGAGCTGGACCTCCTTGTCCACGCCGGCCAGGTTGCGCAGATGATGGGGAAGCACCACCCGAATCATGGCAGCACCTGCACCTCCACCGAGAGCACCGGCGGCAGGTGGCTGACGAGGGCCGTCCAGTGGTCGCCGCCGTCGGCCGAAGCGTAAACCTGGCCACCCGTGGTGCCGAAGTAGATGCCACACGGCTCCAGGGAATCCACGGCCATGGCATCCCGCAGGACGTTCACATAGCAGTGGCTTTGGGGAAGCCCGTGGCTGAGGGCCTGCCAGCGATAGCCTTCCCCGTCTCGCTGCCCCCGATAGACCCGCAGCTTCCCCTCGGGCGGGTAGTGCTCCGAATCGCTCTGGATGGGGACCACGAAGACGGTGTCCGGCTCGTGGGCGTGGACCGCGATGGGGAAGCCGAAGTCGCTGGGCAAGTTGCCGCTGATCTCATACCACAGATCGCCGGCGTCGTCGCTGCGCATGACATCCCAGTGCTTCTGCATGAAGAGCACCTGGGGCCGGGCGGGGTGCATGGCGATGCTGTGGACGCAGTGGCCCACTTCGGCATTGGGATCGGGCAGTTCGGAGCCGGCCTGGAGGCCCCGATTGATGGGGCGCCAGCTCTGGCCGCCGTCGTCGCTGCGGAAGGCCCCGGCCGCAGAGATGGCCACAAAGAGACGGTTGGGATCGGTCGGATCCAGCAGGATGGTGTGCAGACACAGCCCGCCGGCCCCAGGCTGCCAGAGGTGCCCCTTCACCGCCCGCAGGCCGGGCAGCTCCTGCCAGCTCTGGCCGCCGTCGGTGGAGCGGAACAGGGCCGCGTCCGCCACCCCGGCGTAGACGGTGTCGGGGTCGGTCAGGGAAGGTTCCAGGTGCCAGACCCGCTGGAATTCCCAGGGGTGCTGGGTGCCGTCGTACCACTGGTGGGTGCCCGGATCTCCCTCGTAGCGAAATTCGTTGCCCACGGGCTGCCAGCTCTGGCCGCCGTCGTCGGAGCGCTGGATCAACTGCCCGAACCAGCCGGTGGACTGGGACGCGTAGATGCGGTTGGGATCGGCCGGGGATCCCTTGAGGTGATAGATCTCCCAGCCGGAAAAGTGGGGGCCGCTGACCTGCCACCGGCTGCGCTGTCCGTCGGCCGTCAGGATGAATGCCCCCTTCTTGGTGCCCACCAATACCCGAACGTTGCTCATGGCCTGATTCCCCTTTCATGTGGTTACGACTGGCGGACCGCCTTTTTCACCAGCGCGCGGATCTGTTCCTCTACCGCAGGGGTCCATTCCTTCAGCGCAAAGGCGACCGGCCACATGGCACCGTCGTCCAGGTTGGCTGCATCGTTGAAGCCCAGGGTCGCGTAGCGGGCTTTGAACTTCTGCGCGCTCTGAAAAAAGCAGACCACCTTGCCATCTTTGGCGTAGGCGGGCATCCCGTACCAGGTCCTGGGCGCAAGCTCGGGCGCGCTGTCTTTGATGATGGCGTGGATCCGCCCGGCCATGGTCCGGTCCGGCTCCTCCATCTCCGCGATCTTGGCCAGCACGTCCTGTTCTCCGTCCGCCTTGCCCTTTTTCGCCCGCTTCTCCGCCTTCAGCTCCCGGGCGCGCTCCTGCATGGCGGCCCGTTCTTCTGCGGTGAAGCCTTTGTCCTGCTTGGATGCCATTCCACTTCTCACTTTCTCATCGGAACATGATGGACTGACTCTCCTGCAAGAACACCGCAGGGACGCAGAGCACGCTGAGTCTTCTCTGAGCCCTCTCTGGGCTTCCTCTGCGCCCTCTGCGGTGATAGAACTCCTTGGGCAGGGAAGCCATGATTGACTTCACGCCCCTACAGCAGCGTCCCGTGGGCCAACTCCGACGGGGGTGGACGAGGCCCAACTTCCTCTACGAGCCAGGTCTGGGATCACATTTCCGTCAATTGGATGATGCTGAAGGTAGCGCCGAACGGGTCGGCCACGACCGCCATGCGGCCGTAGGGCGTATCGAAGGGCGGAACCCGGATGGAGCCGTCCGCCTCCTGGAGCCGCTTCAGGCTGGCGTCGGTGTCGTCCACCGCGAAATAGCCCATCCAGTGGGGCGGGATGCCCTGCCAGTTCTCGTCCATCTGCAACACGCCGAAGAGGGTTTCATCTCCCCGATGCAGGGTGTAGTAGTCCATGCCCTCCATCTTGTGGGCCGTCAGCCCGAAGAGCTGGCTGTAGAAGTCCCGGGCTGCCTCGGCGTTGGGTGTGTTGACCTCGAACCAGGTCATGGCGCCGGGCTCGTTCACGATGGATGCGCCGATGTGCCGGCCAGCCTGCCAGAGGCCGAAGACCGCGCCGGTGGGATCCACGCAGATGGCCATGCTTCCGGTGTCGCCCACCTCCATGGGTGGCACCATCACCTGGCCGCCCAGGTCAGCCACCCGGGCTGCATCGGCTGCCACATCGTCGCTGGCCAGGTAGATGGTCCACGCCGACGGCATCTGGTCGTCGGGCTGCATGCCCGCCAGGCCGGCAGCGTCGTGGTCCCGGGCCCGGGCGAAGTGGTAGTGGCCGAAGTCCGGGCCGGTGTCCAGATAGGTCCAGCCGAAGAGTTGCCGGTAAAACTGTTTCGCCGCCTCCAGATCCGGCGTCATCAGGTGCATCCACGTGGGCGTACCGGGGGCACGTTTGTGGGTCTGTATGGCCATGGTTGACCTCCTTGGGTCATGGAATAAATAATGCCGCCGTGGACAGGGATCACAGGTTGCGGTGGAGGCGGCCAGGCACGGATGCGTTACGAAGATTCCCTGGACGTGACAGGGATATAGATGGAGAGGGTGGCTGCGGGATCGTCCGGATGAAAGGTTTCGTCGTAGCATTCAAAGCAGAAGTCGCCGCCTGGCTGATAGCCCGAGGCCGGCAGCCATTGCTGGTAGATAGCGGCGAAGACATCCCCCAGGGTGGGCAGGGTGGCCTGGAAAACTGCGTAGGTGCTGGCCGGTACCTCCCAGCGGGACATTTCGGCAGGCAACGCCCCTTCCGGCGCTGCGGCACAGCCGGCCATGTAGCGGAAGGTGCCGGTCTCCTGGTCCATGGCATCCATCAGCCCATAGGTGACGCCGGGCTCGGTCACCCCTGGAATTTCGTCCATGCGGAGCACGAAGCGATCCCAAAGCTGGGGGATCGCGGGGTCCATGGGCCGGGCGCGGATCTGCATGCCCACCACGGTGAAGGCTTCTTTTTCGACAATCTGGGGTTCCATCGGATAGTCCTTTCTACGAATGGGGGGAGGGTTTTGGGGGCTGCCGCCTGGCGTCCCCTGGCCCCGATGAGCCCGTCTACGCTCCCCGGTATGCTTTCTCCAGGGCCGCGATATCCAGCTTCTTCATGGCCAAAAACGCCTGGGTGACCCGGGCCAGCTTCTCCGGATCCGGGTCCTGCATCATCCTGTCCATCGCCGTGGGCACGATCTGCCAGGAAAGGCCGTAGCGGTCCTTGAGCCATCCACACTGCTCGACCTCCGGCACGGCGGACAGGCGCTCCCAATAGTGGTCGATCTCGGCCTGATCCTGGCAATAGACCATGAACGAGATGGCCTCGTTGAAGGTGAACCCATGGTCCTCGGCGCTGTCCATGGCGGCGAACCAGCTGCCTGCCAGCATGAAGTCCGCGAACATGACCGTGCCCTCCCGGTTGGGCTCCTGCCCCGGGCCATAGCGGACCAGGCTGCCCTGCCGGGAATCCGGAAAGATCGAGCGGTAGAAGTCCATGGCCTCTTCTGCCTGACCGTAGTTGGCGCCGGTGAACAGCAGGAAGGGCACGATAGGAGGGCGCGGGCTGCCTTCGGGGTCGGTCAGGATCAGCTGCCACGACAGGCCGTAGCGGTCCTGGACCCAGCCATAGCACTCGCTGAAGGGATAGCGGTCCAGGGGAATGAGCACCGTGCCGCCCGCGGACAGCTCCTCCCACGTCGCCAGGAGCCGGGCTTTTGCCGCCTCTTTCGGACTTTCCCCATGGCTTGCGGTCTGAGCCGACGAAGGTCCAAAGAACAGAGGGTCGAAATTCACCATGAAGGAGATGGACGGGTTAAACCGAAACAGGGGCCCGGCGTTGATGGCCTCAAAGCGCTGCCCCCACAGCTGAAACGAGACCGCATCGCAGTCGCCAGAGGGGGTGTCCCGCAGGGTCACCACATGGGTGACGGCCGATTGGGGAAAGAGGGAGGTGTAAAAGTGGACCGCTTCCAGGGCTTCCTGGTCAAACCAGAGATGGGGAACGATCTTCTGGGCTGTCTCCTGCGCCGGTGGGGTCATTCTGTCACTCCTTCTGCATGGATTTTCCACTGAATGCCTGTAGCGCAAAAAAGAAGATATCACCGCAGAGACACAGAGGGCGCAGCGAGATTCCAGAGAGGAGGGCCGTGCAGTCTGTGTTTACCTGTGCCGTTCCGAAGCCGCGCCAGGCGATGCAAGAGGTGATGACAGTGGGCGCGTGCACCCGATTAGCACAAATGTTCTAAAACAGAATATCATGTTTTGGGCTTCTTGTCAAGCATGAATTTTTCGCCTTTTTCGTTTTTCGGGGTTTTCGACGCAAGGGACGGCGAGGATGTCCCGTAGGAGCGGGGCTCGCCCCGCCTGTTGCCGCCACATCCAGGCGGGTGAAGGGACGGCGACGGATGCGCAGCTCTCCCTACGTTCGCTTCACCCTCGCGCCAGGTCACGGATAAGGTCGACCATACGCGTCAGATCGGCGGGTCGCAGATGGTGGTGGGTGGGCAGGGTGAGCAGACGCTTCGCCACCGACCGGGCGCCGGGATGGTCGTTGCCTGCCAGCTGGGGGAAGTACTCGGCCAGGGTCTTGCCGTAGAGCCGGCCCGCGCCGATGCCATTCTCCTGGAGTCGCCGGTACAGCGCCTCCCGCCGGGCTTCGCTCTCCGCCAACAGCGGCAGGCGCAGGTAGATGGGCTCCACCTGCGTCGCTGGCCGCGGCAGGGGCGCCGGTCCGGCTAGAGCCGGCTGGACCGGCAAGGGAACCCGGACGCTGGCCAGTTCTGCCAATCCCGCCAGGAGCTGACGGGCGTGGGCCTGTCGACGCCGGTTGATGGCTTCCAACTGGGGCAGCAGCGCCAGCCCAACCCGGGCCTGGGCCGGGCTCAGTCCCTGCCGGGCATAGCCCCAACTGGCCTCGTGCTCCCCCACCCGCTGGGCGCCCAGCCGGGTCGCCAGCCACCAGCCGGTGGGGTGGAAAGCCGTGCCAAAAGCCCAAAGGCGGGCCAGGGCCATCCAGGAGCGCCACCCCCGGGGGAAGGAAAGACGCTGCCAGGTGGTCGCCAGGGCCTGGGCCGCCTCGGGATCCCGGGTGCAGAGGAGCCCACCGCCGCCCAGGGAAAGGGGTTTGCCCGGCCCGAAGCTGAACAGGCCGAAATCTCCCCAAGTGCCCACCGGCTGCCCGTCCAGCCGGGCCCCCAGGGATTGGGCCGCGTCTTCGATCAGGCGGGCGCCGGCCCGGTGGATCTCCGCCAGGACGGGCGCCACAGGGTGGGGAATGCCCAGGGGATGGACCCAGATCACCGCCAGGGTTCGCTCGCCCAAAGAGGCATACAGCGCGGACCGGTCCATCTGCAGGTCGTCCGGGCGAATGTCCACCAGGCGGGGGCTCAGCCCGGCGTCCAGGATCACCTTGACCAGGGAGGGGCAGGTGTAGGCAGGCAGAAGCACTTCATCGCGTGGGCCTGTATCACCATGGGCCGGGGAGGTTGCCTGTCGCCGAAGGGTGTGCAGCAGCAGGAAGAGGGCTGTCCGCCCCGAGGCAGCCAGAAAGCAGTGGGGAACGCCCAGGGAATGGGCCAGCGCATCGGCAAACTGCGCCTCTGTTTCTGGCCCGGCAGCCGCAGCCCGGACCACTTCAGTCCAGGGGGGCAGGGGAGCGGCCGTGGGCGGTAGATGGCGGGGCATGGTTTCCTTAGTCCAGGCGGGCCAGGGCCGGCAGCGCCAGACGGAGGCCCACAGCGTAGATCAGGGCCAACATGGCGCCCAAGCCCAGGGCCAGAGGTAGCCCCAGGTAGACGGCCAGCCCGCCGATGGCCACATTGCCCAGGGTATCAGAACCGGCGTGGAGCTGGCTGTACAGGCTCATGACCCGCCCCCGCACCCGGTCTGGAATGTTGACCTGTACCAGGGTGATGGCCAGGCTCTGGAGGATCAGGAGCGCCGTCCCCAACAGCACCAGGACCAGACAGGCCAGGACGAGGGTGCGGGTCCAGGCGAACATGGCCACCAGCAGGGGGAGCAACAGCCCCGCCCAGACCAGGGTCCGGCCCCGGTGGTGGACGCCCAGCCGGGCCACCGCCGCGGTCCCCACCACCGACCCCAGCGCACCCGCGGCCAGCAGAAGCCCCAGGCCCACCGCGTCGGTCTGCACCACCTCCTCGGCAAAGGCCGGCATCAGCCCAAAGACCGGGTAGGCCAGGCCGCCCACCACGGCCATCAGGCTCATGGCAGCCAGCACAGCCGGCTGCTGCCACAGGGTGCGGAAGCCCTCCAGCAGGGCCGTCAGCAGGGAGCCGCGGTTGCCGGCCCCGGCCGGGGCCGGGCGGTCAGCCGGCCTGTCGGCGACCCGGATCATCAGCAGGGCGGCGATGGGGGCCAGGTAAGTGGCGGCGTTGAAGAGCATGGTGCCACCTGCGCCCAGGGTGGCGATGAGGAAGCCAGCCAGGGCATAGCCCACCAGGCTGGAGAGGTTGAAGACGGTGGCGTTCAAGGCCACTGCGTTGGCCCAATCCTTTTCCTCCACCAGCTCCACCAGAAAGGCCCGCCGGGCCGGGTGATCGATGGCCAGGATGCCGCCAAAGACGAAATAGAGCGCGATGATGTGCCAGAGCTGAATCTGTCCGAAGGTGGCCAGCAGGCCGAAGGTGGCTGCCTGGGCCAGCAGCCCCACCTGCCCGGCCAGGATCAGCTTGCGCCGGGGCACCCGGTCGATGAGGAGGCCGCCCAGGAAGGAGATGGGCACCACCGGGATCAGAGCCAGCAGGCCCACCAGCCCCAGCCAGAAGGTGGACTGGGTGAGCTGGTAGATGAGCCAGCCCTCCGCCACTACCTGCACCGACGTCCCCACCACCGACACTGTCTGGCCCAGCCAGAAGAGGCGGAAATTCCGGGAGCCCAGGGCCGGGGCTACCGTGGCCAGGAAGGTCTGGAGGCGCTGGCGGGGCGCGGCCTGGGTGCCGTCCAGGGGGACGGCGGGGGCCAGAGAAAGCTCTCCGGCTCTGCCAGGTCTGGGGGGGATGCCCCCTTGGGGCTCCTGCACACTGGGTTCCATCATGTACCTCAGCGACGACGTACGTTCTGGTAGGCGTAGAGCGCCGCGGTGGTGATCAGCCCTCCCAGCAGCACGCCCATCACCAGCAGGCCCACGGGCACAAACCAGGAGCGGGTGGGCATGCCGGTGGTCGGTGGGGTGGGGATGGGCGTGGGGCGCCGAGGGGTGACCGAGGGCATGGGCGTCTGGGTGTCCACCGGCAGCGGCCGCTCGGGCTCGGGCTCTGGCGTGGGGGATGGGGAAGGGACGTCCGGCCGGATGGCGGCCAGCAGGCGCCGGGCAATGTCCACCGTGTTGGGGCTGGTCAGGATGGAGAGGCCGTCCAGTTGGGGTTCCAGGGAAGCCAGCAGATCCTGCAGGGCGTCCATATCCCCCTCAGTGCGGACCTGGACGCTGATGGCGATCTCGGGATTGGCCTGGCGGAGCTGCCGGACCAGCGGCAGGACAAACGCCCGTACCGTCTCGGGCTCGGTCTGGGCCCGCTGGATCTGGAGGACGAAGATGTCCACGTAGGGGGCCATGGCCACCCCGTCGCTGAGGGCGAAGGCATGGTCGGGGCCCAGGGCCAGGCGCAGGCCGTACTGGTCTGCCAGGGCACGCATGCGTCGGACGCTGCCCACGGGATCCGCCTGCTCGTCCGGCCGGTTGGCGGGGCCATGCTCCAGGTTGTAGCCGATGATGTCCATGCGGTCGGCCAGATGGGGCAGCAACACCTCGGCATCGGCCACGTTTTTGAAGACCACCAGCCGCCTGCCCACCTGGACCTGTTCCAGCAGGTCGATCATGCTCACGTGGTCCACCCGGGCGATGTCGTCTGGACGTGCGTGGTTGTTGAACCAGTCGATGAGCTGGGGCGTCATGCTCATATCGACCCAGAGGCGCTCCAGAGGGGCGCCTGATTCCAGGGACTGGGCCAGGGTAGTGGGCACACAGCCGTAGAGCAGCAGGGAAAGGATCAGCAGGATCTTAATCTTCCACATGGTTTCCTCAGGCGGGCCCGGCAGCCCGGCGTGATGACGAGAGAATCAGAGAATTACCGTACTAGCGGCGCAGGCGGGAAAGGCGCAACCGGCCGGCGGCCACGCCTGGCTTCAAGGTGGTGGCCTTCTGGTAGACCTCCTGAGCCGCTTTCACATCTCCCTGATCCCGGTACAGGTCGCCCAGGGCCAGCAGGACGTCCAGGTTGCCCGGCTCCTTTTGGAGGGCCGCCTCCAGGTCCCGCCGGGCCTGCTCCTTCTGCCCCATGCGGGCGTAGAGGGCCGAACGGGCCATCAGGGTGGTGGCCGTGGCGGAAACCTGCTCCGCCTGCCGCAGCAGCGCCTGGGCACCGGCCGCATCCCCCCGGGTCCAAAGCAGGCCCGCGTAGCGGATGTACAGGGGGCCATCGGTGGGAACGGCGGCCAATCCCCGCTTCAGCACGGCTTCGGCCTCATCCCAGCGCTTTTGGCTTTCGTACACGGCAGCCAGGCCGCTGTAGGCGTCGGCCAGGGTGGGCTCCAGGCGGATGGCCTCGCTGTACTGCTGGATCGCCTCTTCGGGCTGGCCGCCCTGGGCATAGAGCTCCGCCAGGGCCAACCGGTGGCTGGCGTTGGTCGGCTCCAGGGCCACCGCTTGCCGGTAGTGGTGCAGCGCCTCGTCCTGGCGGTCCTGCCGCAGGAGGTGGGCCGCCAGGGCCCGGTGCAGGGCTGCATTGCCGGGCTGGCGTGCCAGGGCGTCATTATACCACTTCTCGGCGGCATCTTCCTGGTCGCTGGCCTGGGCCGGCCGGGAGGCCAGATAGCCACCCATGGCGATGATGAGCTCGGTTTCATTCTCCCCCAGGCGGGCAAAGGCAGTATCCAGGGTCTCTTTGGCGGCCGCAGCGTTGCCCTGCTGGAGATAGAGGCTGGCCAGCGCCGCGTAGAGGGGGGCCGCGTCCAGTGGGCTGCTGACGGCCCGCTGCAGGCCCGCGCGCAGCACCTGGGTCGCCTGCTGGAAGTCCGCCTGGGCGTTCCACATCTCGCTCAGGCGGAGATAGTAACTGTACTCATCGGGCTGCAGGACCAGCGTGTGGCGATAGGCGGCCAGGGCTGCCTGGGGCCGCCCCTGGAGCCAGTAGAGCTCGCCCAATTCGGCCGAGAGGCGGCTGTCGTTCAACTGGTAGCGGGCGGCGGTGAGCAGGGTGGCCAGGGCGTCGCTGTAGCGCCCCAGGGCCCGCTGGAGTTGGGCTGCCCGCAACAGCAGCTCCAGGTCGTCGGGCTGCCCCTGGAGCATCTCCTGGACGTAGGCCAGCGCGGGCTCATAGTTGCCGTACCGCTGGAGCAGGTCCACCAACACCAGGCTGCCGGACTGGGCGCCCCTGGCCTGTACGTCCCGGGCCCGGCTGAACCACGCCATGGCCAGCTCCGGGTTGCCCTGTCGCTGTTCCAACACGCCATACTGGAGATAGGCCCGGATGTTGCGCTGATCCATCTGGATGGCCTTCTGGAGCAGGGGGGCTGCCTCGTCATAGCGGGCCTGTTCCAGCAGCAGGGTAGCCAGGCCCACATAGGCATCGGCTTCCCCGGGCGTGAGGCGCAGGGTCTCCCGGTAGACCTGTTCGGCCCGGTGGAGCTGGCCCTGGGTCTGCCAGGCCTGAGCCAGGGCCAGGGTGGCCCGGGGATTGCCCGGGTGCGTGGCGGCGGTCTCCTGGTAGATGGCCAGGGCTGTCTGCTCTTCTCCCCGCAGGCTGAGCAGGTCGGCCAAAGCCACCTGGGCCTCCACATAGCCGGGGGCCATCTCCGTAGCGCTGCGAAGTTGGTCCAGGGCCTGGTCGCTGTCGCCCATGGCCATGAGGGACTGGGCCAGGCCCAGCCGCGCCTGGGGCCACCAGGCGTCCAGGTCCACCGCCTGCTGGTAGGCTCGGGCCGCGTCCAGGGCCTGGCCCTGGGCCAGGAGCAGGTCGCCCAGGCCCTTGTAGAATTGGGCCAGGGTGACCGGATACCAGCGCTCCCGTTCGCCTTCCTCGATGAGCTGTCGGTAGAGGGCGATGGCCTGGCCGGCCTGGCTGTGCTCCTGGTAGAGGCGGCTCAGGAGGTCCGGCAGGGTGGTATCGGCCCCGCTGCCCAGGAGCTGATTGCCCTGTTGGAAGAGGCGGGTGATGGCCTGGGGGGAGACGTCCGCCAACGAGAGCAGGCTGGGGTTCCCTGGGCCTCCGTCGGAATCGAAGCCACCGGCGGGATTTGCGGCCGTATCCGGGGCCACCTTGCCCAGGCCCAGGTGGAGCCGGTCCGGCGCGGCTGCCAGGGATGCCTCCAGGGTCTGGTCCAGGGCAACCTGCAGGCCCGCCTCCTGGAGGCGCTGGGCTTCCTCCATCTGGCCCTGGGCGTAGAGCAGGTCGGCCAGTTGCAGGTAGCCGTTGACGAAGGTGGGATCGTTGCGCAGGCCCCGCTGGTAGGCCAGGCGGGCGCCGTCCATGTCTCCCCGGCGGCGCAGGGCATCGCCCAGCATCACCGCCGGCCAGGCCAGGTCCGGCGCGGCTGCCTCCGCGGCCTTGTAGTAGTTCATGGCCGGCTCCATCTGGCCCAGGTCTTCGCTCACCGCAGCCAGACGCACGTAGGCGTAGGCGCGGCTGGCGTCGTCTCCCGAGCCGAAGGTGTTGGCCAGGCTGTCCGTTTCGAACATGTCCAGCGCGGCCTGGTAGGCGTCCACCGCAGCCTGGATGTCCCCCTGGCGCTGGAGCTGGTCGCCCAGGGCCAGGGCCAGCGCCGGCTCGTTGGGGTTGGCGCGGATGGCCGTCTGGAGCAGGGCCAGGATATCCTCCTGGGCGCCGCCCTGGCGACGGAACTGGTCGTTGAGGGCCAGGTAGATGCGGACCTGGGTGGGATCCAGCCGGAAAGCCCGCTGGTAGGCCAGGGTGGCCTCCACCGGCCGGTGGAGCAGGGTGAGGCGGTCGCCCTGGAGGCCATGGGCCAGGGCATTGTTGGGCTGGCGAGCCAGGATGGTGTCAATTTCGGCGCCGGCCTCGTCGTAGCGCTGGGCATCCAGCAGCACCTGGGCCAGGGCCAGGCGGGTCTCCACGGACTCCTGGCCGGTGAGCTCCTGCAGCCAGATGGCCCGGCGGTAGAGATCCACGGCTGCGGGGTAGTCGGCCTGGGCGGCTTTCACATCCGCCGCCACCACCAGCACGTCCACCGACAGGGGGTGTTGCTGGCGCAGGAGGCGCACCAGGGCGTCTGCTTCGTCAAAGCGACCGGCCTCCCGGTAGGCGCTGGCCAGGGTGAGCTGGTTGGCCAGGCTGGGCCGCTGGTTGGCTGCCTGGGCATAGAGGGCCAGGGCCCGGTCCGTTTCTCCCCGTTGCCGCCAGAGGTCGGCCAGGGCCACCAGCCGGGAGGTGTCGTCCGGCAGGTGTTGGTGGGTCACAGCCAGGGTGTACTGCTCTTCGGTGCAGGTCATCTCCCCCGCCCGCAGACAGGCGTCACCTGCGGCCAGGTGGAAGCGGGCTACCCGGGGGGCCAGGCGTTGGGCCTGGTCGAAGGCGGCCATGGCCTCCTGGGGTTGACCCAGCTCCATGTAGATCTGCCCCTGGCGATAGTGGAAGACGGCCCGGAGACCCGGCGCCGCGGCCTGTCGCTCCAGCGACGATTCCGCCTGCTGGAGCAGGGCCAGGGCGTCTCGGAACTGGCCTCGGGCGTGGGCCACTTCGGCCAGGCCGTAGAGGGCCAGGAGGCTTTCCGGCTGGGCTGCCAGCTCGGCTTCGTATAGGCGTGCTGCGGTGGCCCACTGGCGTTCAGCCAGGGCCTGGTTGCCCTGGATGGCATAGGTGGCATCGGGCACCGCGCGGACGGCATACAGGCTGTAGGACTGATCGTCGGTGATCCACTGGAACCACTGGGGCGCCAGCCGCAGTTGCAGGTCCAGGCTGCTGCCGCTGATGGCCACCACGTAGCCCACCTGGTAGCGGCGCAGGATCTCCAGCCCCTCGGGGGAGAGGTAGCGCTGGCGGTAGAAGCGGTCCTGGTCGATGAGGCGCTGGAGGGCTTCTGCCTGTCGATTGGCCGGAAAGATCTCGCTGGTGGTGGGCGCCCGGTGGGCGATGATATGGGCGCCCGCCACATAGGCGGGGATGGTCACGCTCAGGTCCGGGTCGGCCATGACGGCAGCCGGGCCGTGGAGGGTGGTCAGCTCATCCAGCCGGCGGAAGAGTTCCGCCGGGGTGGGGTAGTAGTAGGGAAAGGCCGCCCGATGGTGGAGCTCCTGGAGGTTGCCTGCCGCGGCCGGGCTCAGGAGCAGGGCCAGGACCAGGAAGAGCACCAGAGGCGCGGCCAGCGGACTGCTCCCCCGGAGCCGGATCGGCAGCAGGCCGGCCAGGGTGGGGGCCAGGGCATGGGCCAGGCGGTAGGCTGCCCATCCCAGCACCAGGGTGTAGGGCAATAGCCAGACGAAGCGCCACAGGATCCAGGGCATCACCAGTTGGCCGATGCGGGGTGTCACCAGGGGGTTGAACATGACGAAGAGCACGGCCAGGCTGACGCCCACGGCAAACTGGGCGCCCAGGTGGGAGCGGACCCGCCGCAGCAGCAGGGGGAGCAGGAGCAGGGCCAGCAGGTAGGGCGGCTCCAACACGATGTTGGGGTCCGAGATGTAGTGGTCCAGGTCAAACAGGATCAGGCGCCGGCGGTTCATGTTGACGGCGAAGCGCCAGATCAGGAAGGGATCGGTGGGCGTGTTGGCCTCGTCCGCATCCAGCTGGGAGAGATCCGGCAGGGGGCCGTACACGTCCAGGGTGGGCAGGTAGACGAAGGGCAGGGCCGGCACCAGCCGCTGGCCCACGGGCCAACCTTCCAGGCTGGCGGGGTAGGAGGGAGCCAGGGGCTCCTCGCCCCGGGACAACACCAGTTGCACCAGGGGCAGGGCCATGGTCACGGCCACCACCAGGGCCAGGGCAGCGCTCCGCCAGAAGGTCACCCATCGGGGGCGCAGCAGCCAGTGGCTGGCACCCAGGGCGCCCAAGGCCAGAGCCAGCATGGCCGCGATGAGGGGGTGAATGGCGGAGACGGCGAAGGCCACCAGGGCGGCACCCAGCCACGCGGCCCGGCGGCCCTGGCGCAGGTAGTGGAGCGACAGGGCAAAGGCCACGGGCAACAGGGTCACCGGCACCATGAATTTGTCCGCCGTGGTGCGCTCGAAGAAGAAGAGGCTCACGTTGTCGCCCCGGAAGAAGGGGGCGGCCGTGTAGATCAAGAGCTGGAGTCCGGCCACCAGCAGGCCGAAGCGTCGTCCCCGGTGGCTGGCTGGCAGCTCCACGCCGGCTGCTTTGCCCAGCATGTAGGCGGCCAGGATGGCCCAGAGGGCTACCATGGCCCGGGAGGCGGTGGCCGTCAGGGTGATGGGATCGATGCCCGAGAAGTAGACCCACAGGTAGGTCATGGGCAGCGACTGGTTGAAGACCATGCGCACGCCCGGCCCCAGCCCGGTGCCGAAGAGGGGCTCGGCCTGGTTGAGGGGCATGCCGGCCAGGGCATCGGCCGTGAAGGAGCTCACCGCATAGGCGTCGCCATCGATTTTGAATAGGGTGAAGGTGGGGTAGAGGAGCAGGAATGCCAGGGCCAACAGCCCCACCCAGAGCCACTCGTCCAGGGTCCATCGGGGCGGCTGGGCTGGCGACAGGTGCTGCCGGCGCCAGAGGCTGTGGAGGAGCCAGGCGATGACCACCAGCGTGCTGGCGCCCATCCAGCCCAGGGCCAGATCCCGGACGGTGTGATGGTTTAGCAAGGCCCACATGCCAGGGATGGAGAGGACCGCCACGCCCAGGGGAAAAGCCAGGGCCCAGCGCTCCAACCCATCCAGCTCCAGCCGGTCCAGGAGCATCTCGGCCAGCAGGTAGCCGGGTGTGATGAAAAGGGCCAGAAAGGTCAGCCAGCTGGCCATCTGGACGGGCAGGAAGTGGGGAACGCCGGCCACCACCGCTGCCCAGATGACCAGCAATGCCAGGGGCACCGCGTATGGACGCCAGACGGAAACGGCCACCCGGGGCATGGCCACGGGCTCCGGCTTTTCATTGACGAGGGGCGTTTTGCGTCCGATCAACAAAGGGTCCGTCCTTCTAATATCCGTTACGCAAAGGGCACGTGGCGGCGGAGCCTGGGTCCCAAAAACTGGGCCAGGGGAAAGGGCAGCCGGGGCCAGAGCTGCTGGAACGCCTGGAACAGGCCGCTCTGACGAACCTGGATGGCCACCGCGCCCGCGGGGCGTCCGTTGGCGGATGCGGCCGCCTCGCCGGAGGCCAGGGGGGCCACCTGCTGATAGACCGGCACCGGGCTCCCACCCCACTGCCCCTTGAAGCGGGAGGTGTTGGTGTCGGCCGGGCTCCGCCCCATATCCAGAAACCGGAAGCCCTGGGCGATGGCATCGCTCAGGATGGTCCAGTAGGCCAGGTAGACGGGCCGCAAGGCCAGGTAGTCGTGGAGGGTCGCCCCCCACAGGCCGTAGACCGTGTCGCCCATCTCCATCTGAAAATAGCCGCCGATGGGCGTCCCCTGGTGGTAGACCATGACGATATTGAAGCTGCCGGGAAAGCAGCGGATGATGTTTTCCAGGAACGAGCGGCCGAAAACGGGTGTGCCCACCTGGTGGGTGAACCGGCTCAGCACCCGGTAAAAATCGTCCAGCCGCCGGCCCGTGCGATCGACCTCCACCTGCAGGTCGTTGTTGCGCCCCATGCGGATCTGCCGGCGGATGTTGCGATCCAGCCGGCGCCAGAGGGCTTCCTCCCCATCCCCCAGCTCCACGATCCACGCCTCGTGTTCACAGCTGGTCTGAAACGGGCCGGGCCAGGGCTGGCGGGTGTCGTGGAGGACCAGCCGCCTGGCACCCAGGCGCTCGGCCAGGCCCTGCCCCGCGGCCAGCAGCGCCCCGGCGACCTCTGGACTCTCCGCGCAGAGGCCTCCCGGCAGGGTGGTCACCGTGTGGCCGGTCAGCCGGCTGGGCACCACGAAGAGGGGGAGCACCCCGGCCACCTGTCGGCCTTCCACCGCCATCAGGTAGCAGGTCCTGTAGCCGTAGGTGCGGGTCAATACCTCCCGCCAGGCGGCCAGATGTTGGGGCAGGCCATGGGGGGAGGCGCGCACGTAGGCATCCCAGTGCGCCCGGTTTTCGTCGCGCAACTCAACGATCTCCATGGGACAGCTTCCCCCTCTACATACACGCACTATTGTTGCACTTTATCTTGAGCCCAAATGAATCTTGAGCCCAGATGAATCTTGAGCCCAGATGGCGCTGAATACATCCATGTTCATGGGTGCAATCCGTGGCTGGAGGGGCGGGCAATCGCTCCTGCTATCACCGTGTCCCCTCCGGCGGTTTGGGCCCGCTGCGCCCGCCACAGGGTGCCCAGGTTCGTAAAACGAAAGTCGGTGAACAGGCGCTCCAGCTTGCCTGCCAGGCCTCGGCGGCCGTGATAGTGGGTGATGCGCTCCCGCCAGGTCACCTGCCGGTAGACCTGGCCTGTGTCCAGCTCCCAGGGGTGGAGGTACAGGATGGCGGGCTGGCCGGCCCGGTTGAGCCGGGCGATGGCCCAGCGGACTAGCGGGTAGGGCAGGGCACGCACGTAAAAGCCGCCTGCCATGGGCCAGTTGATGCCGGCCACCCGCACCGTGGAGACCGGGAACTCCACCAGGCGGTGGCCGGGAACCCGGTAGGGAAAGCGGGGCGCACCCGGGGAGCCGTAGAGCAGGCTGCGGATGGGAAAGATGCTGCTGTCATAGCGAAAGCCACAGGCTTCCAGGCAGGCAAAAGCCCACGGGGTGCGGTGGTCGATGGAAAAATAGGGCGCCCGGTGGCCCAGGGGCTGCTCCCCGGTGATGGACATCACCGCCTGGATGCCCCGCTCCAGCTCCTCCTGGAACTGGGCCGGGGTCAGCCGGTAGACGAAGCGGTGGAAATAGCCGTGCACGCCAATTTCGTGGCCGTCGGCGCAGATCTCCTCGATCAACCCGGGGTGGTGATCTGCCACGTGGCCCAGCACGAAGAAGGTGGCCCGCACTCCATGGCTGCGCAACAGGCGTAGCAACTGCCGGGTGGCGCCCACCACCCGGCTCTCCAGGTGGGGCCAGCGTTCCACCTGGCGATTGGTGCTGGTCAGGCCCTGAAACCACTCTTCCAGATCTACGGTAAACCCGTTGACCACGGGGGGCGGCTGGCCCGGCGGATCCTGGCAGTTCATGGGTGCGTCCATGGCTTACCCCACATAGCCCAGGCTGCGCAGCCGCTCGGCCAGGATCTGTCGATCCTCGTCGCTGAGGCCGTCGCCCTCTCCCCCGTCGGTGGGCTGCCAGTGGGGCTGCTGTGGCCGGGGGGCGTCGGTCCGGGCCTGGGCCGGATCCTGCAGCGCCTCCGCCAGTACCCGGCCGTCCATGTGGTCAGGGATGGGTTCGCCCATCAGGTGCAGAATGGTGGGCGCCAGGTCCACCAGGTGCGCGCCTTCCACCGTGACGCCAGGGCGGACGGCCGCGCCGTAGGCCAGGAAGATGCCGTTGAGGCGATGGGTGCCGGAGATGCCCCGCCGCATGGGCTCGATGATGCGGTGGCTGCCGAACTCGTACTCGCCGAAGCCGAAGTACTCCAGCCGTCGGGGCAGGAAGACGATGTCCGGCGCGTGCTTCAGCTGCTCGCCGTGGTAGAGATCCTCCCGGCGGTAAACGGCCTCCACCACCGTCTCGCCGGTGGCCGGGTCCTGCAGGGTCAGCAGCCGCTCCATGATCTGCTGGCGCACCTGTTCATATTCTGCCCCGGGCCGGACACAGCCCTGGGGCTCCCGGCCCACCACGTTCAGGTAGATCTGCCCCACGTTGCCCAGGGAGTAGGCCTGGGTGCGGCGCCAGTCCACATCCTCGAAGGAGAGGAAGAGGGTCTTGAGCAGGCCCTGGCCCTGGCCCCGTACCACTTCCCGTTTCAGCGCGCCCAGGCCCAGCCGCATCAGGGTGTCGTAGACGTTCATGGGCGTCAATCCCTGGCGGAAGAGGGCATACTTGGCCCGGGTGCGCAGGCCCCGGCGCACCTGCATGAAGCCCTCCTGGAGCAGCCAGTTGTTGACGTGGATGAACTTGTGGAAGGGGCCGAAACCGTGGTCGGACATGACGATGAGGGTGGTGTCGTCGTCCAGGGTATCCACCAGGGTGGCCAGGTGGGCGTCCAGGTACTGGTAGTAGTCGTGGATGGCGCTGCCGTACTTCCGGGCTCTGGCCGGGTCGTGGAGGGGGTGGGTGGGATCCATGAACTTCCAGAGGGCATGGCTGGCCGTGTCGGTGCCGTTGAAGACCACCATGGCAAAGTCCCACGCCTCCCGGCTGCGCAGGTAGTTGAAGGTGCGTACCCGCAGGTCGGTCGTCCGGTAGAGACGCTCCAGAAACGCGTCCACGCCGCTGTCCGAGTAGGCCTGCCCGGGGTCCGGGTAGAGGATGTAGTCGCCCACCGCCTCCAGGATCTCCTGATAGAGCCCCTCGGGGTAGGTGAAGCGCACCCGGGTGCTGGGGGCAGGCATGCCGGAGACCATGACCCCATTCACCGGCGTGGGAGGGTAGGTCATGGGGATGTTGAGGGCGCAGACCCGGCGGCCCGCCTGGCTGAGCAGGGTGTAGAGGGTGGGCGCGGTGCAGTCCAACGCGGTGACCGGCAGGAAGCGGTAGCTGTCCGCCTCCCGGGCGATCCAGTCGTAGAGCCGATGCTTGCCCGGGTTCACGCCCGTGGCAAAGGTGGTCCAGGCCGGCCCGGTCATGGGCGGGATGGTGCTGTGGAGGGTTCCGTGGGCGCCCTCCCGCATCAGCCGGGCCAGGGTGGGCAGGTCTCCCGCCTCGGCCCAGGGCTTGATCAAGTCGAAGGTGGCGCCGTCCAGCCCGATCACCACCACCCGGCGGGCGGGGGTGGGGCGGTGGGGAGCCAGGGGTGCTGGCGCGGGGGCCGGCGGTGGTGTGTTTGCGATGTCTGCAGGGTGGGGCATGGGCTCTCCTTGGGCAGGGTCCGGTGGCGTGTTGGGCTGGGGCCGGGTCGAAGCGGCCGGGTCGGCCCGCCCCTGGGCTTCCAGCTGGCGCAGGCGCCACTCCAGCAGGCTGTGGCTCTGGGCCAGATCCCGGATGCGGTCAGCCTGTTGGGAGATGGCCACGCTCTGGGAGAGGAGGATGACCAGACAGAACAGCACGCCGAAGACCAGGATCAGGGTGGGCGCGTAGCTGACGGCAAAGAGCGCGGCCAGGACGCCCACCAGCCGGTCGAAGACGGTCAGGACAAAGATGGTTCCGCTGGCCGCCAGCCAGACCAGGGCATACTCTTCCCGCAGCTTGTGCTTACGGATCAGTTGGATGGTCACCAACAACAGAATAAGGCTGAAGGAGACGGCGATGATCTGCTGTTCGATGGGTATGCGCATGGGAATCCTCCCTGGCCGCCCAAGGGCCGGAGTCGTAGCGGGCGATGTCTTTCAGCGCGGACGTCACAACGGCCACGGTCACCTTGCAGGCGTAGTAGAAGGAGCGCCAGGCGTTGATGGAGCTGACGCCGGCCATGCGGGCCCGCATGTGCACCGGCAGCTCCAGCTGGCGCAGCCCCGCCTTGTGGACGATCACCCGGCTCTCCACGTCCGGGTAGTCCTGGGGCAGGTAGCGGGCCAGCACCCGGGTAGCGGCCCGGTTCATGCCGCAAAAGCCGGAGGTGGTGTCGGTGGTGCGGCGGCGGATCAGGCAGGAGACGGCCCAGCCGAAGAAGGCGATGCCCACCCGCCGCAGCAGGGGGATGTGCCAGTCCACCCGGGAGCGGAGGAAGCGGGAGCCCACGATCAGGTCCGCCTCCTGGGCGCGCAGGGCTGCCAGCACCTGGGCGATCTCCGCCGCGTTGTGCTGGCCGTCGCCGTCCAGCCGGATCACGTAGTCGTAGCCCTTGAGCTCGGCAAACTTGAGCCCCGTCTGCACCGCGCCGCCGATGCCCAGGTTGAAGGGGTGCTGCACCACCAGCGCGCCGGCGGCCAGGGCCTCCTGGGCTGTGTTGTCCACCGAACCGTCGTTAATGACCAGAATGTCCGCCTGGGGCACTGCCTGACGAACGCCCGTGACCACCTGGCGGATGGCGCCCTGTTCGTTGTAGGCTGGGATGATGACGAGGATCTTGTCCGCTCCATCGCTTGCTGCCATGTGCACCGCCTTTGCCGGTCCGTCTGCCGTCTGCATGAGAATTGCCGAGGATGGATAGCCGTGGATGCCACCGGAGCACCCACCGTGCAGGGGCTGGCGGTGGCAGCCAAAAACCGTCTGTGGCCGTCCTTTCATCACTGATTGAAGACGTGGGTGCCCGGAAATAGTTACGCCTGATGTCTCTGGCGCGGGCTGGCGGGGTCGGCCTGGGCGGTGACGGTGGCGGGAGGATGGCAACCTGGGATGGGTGGGTGGGCGGGTGGAAGATGCAGCCGTGTGGGCCGGCCCGCGGCCAGCAGCCCAGACAGGGACGATGTGTATCGTCTATTATTATTATACGACATGGGGGCAAGGGACGGTTTGGCCGGGGTTCGTCCCCTTGTGTAGGGACAGGCCCCCGTGCCTGCCCGTTGGGCTTGCCCTGTCTGCAGGCGCCACGGCGCCGCAAGTTGCCATTTCCCCACCGGAAGTGGCACAATGGCGAAGACAATCGTCCACCAACCGCCTCTAGATCGAGCGAGAAAGAAGCACCATGAACACTGTTGAATTTGCCAACACGGGCGTCCATGTCTCGGAAATGTGTCTGGGCACCATGATGTTCGGCAGCCGCTGCGACGTCGCGGAGGCAGACCGCATCCTGGGCGCCTGCCTGGACCAGGGCGTCAATTTCATCGACACCGCGGCCATGTACGGCAACGGGGAGACGGAGCGCATCCTGGGCCAGATTATGAAGGGCCGGCGGGAGAAGCTCTTCCTGGCCACCAAGGTTCACAAGGGCGTGGACCGCCGCAGCATCCTGGAGAGCATCGACGAGAGCCTGGCCCGCCTCCAGACCGACTACGTGGACCTCTATCTGATCCACTGGCCGGTGGAGGGGATGCGCCCCCTGGAGATCATGGAGGCGCTGAACCAGGTGGTGACCCAGGGCAAGGCTCGCTTCGTGGGCTGCTGCAACTATCCGGCCTGGCTACTGGCCCACTCCAACGCCATCGCTGCCCGCAACGGATGGGCGCCCCTGGTCTGCAACCAGGTGGCCTACAACATCATCGAGCGGGGGGTAGAGGTCGAGATCCTGCCCCAGGCCATGGCCGAGGGCATCGCCATCACCGCCTACCGGCCCCTGGTCCAGGGCCTGCTCACGGGCAAATATCGTTGGGGCCAGCCCCTGCCGGAGAATTCCCGGGGGCAGACCAGCGCGCAGCTCATCACCTGGCTGTCCCAGTATGGGGAGGGGGTGGAGCGCTTCATCCGTTTCGCCGAAGCCCGGGGCATCACGCCGGTGCAGCTGGCCATCGCCTGGGTCCGCTATTCGCCGGCTGTCACCTCGCCCATCGTGGGCGTCAGCTCCCTGTCCCAGCTCCAGGCCACCATCGACGCCTTCGCCTGGGACCTGAGCCCGGAGGATTACGAAACGGTCACCGCGTTTTTCAACACCGAGGTCAAAGAAGAGGGGTTGCAACGCTTCCCGGGGCTACGCTACAACTTCCCCCGTTTGCGCCGCAATCTGCATTTGTTGGGGATGTAGGGACAGGCCCCCGTGCCTGTCCGTTGGGCGGCATGGGGGGATGTGGGGATGTGGGCGGGCACGGAGGCCCGCCCCTACCTTTAGAACGAATCGGCGGTGTCGTCCCCCCGGACGGACTTGCGGATGAGGTCCACCACATCCGGGTTGGCCAGGGTGGTGA
Source organism: Litorilinea aerophila (assembly GCF_006569185.2). Classification (NCBI taxonomy): domain Bacteria; kingdom Bacillati; phylum Chloroflexota; class Caldilineae; order Caldilineales; family Caldilineaceae; genus Litorilinea; species Litorilinea aerophila. Next base: position 211,384 of record NZ_VIGC02000008.1, read on the forward strand.
CGTCGCCCACGTCCTGGCCGTTGGAGATGGAGGCCAGCACCCGGCGCATGAGCTTGCCCGAACGGGTCTTGGGCAGATCCGGCATGATGTAGACGTTCTTCGGCCGCGCGATCTTGCCGATGAGCTCTTCCACGGCTTTGACGATCTTCTGCTGGATCTCCGGGGTGGGCGTGTAGCCGGGCTTGAGGGAGACGTAGACATCCGGCACCCGGCCTTTGAGCTCGTCCACCCGGGGTACCACGGCTGCCTCGGCCACTTCTTCCACCGTGAGCACCGCGCTCTCCAGCTCCTTGGTGCCCAGGCGATGGCCAGCCACGTTGATCACGTCATCCACCCGACCCAGGATGCGGAAGTAGCCGTCCCCCGCCTGGGTGGCTGCGTCGCCGGCGAAGTAGGGCCAGTCCCGCCAGTCCTTGCTGTTGCGATCCTTGTTGTAGCGGGCGTAGTAGGTCTGGACGAAGCGATCCGGGTCGCCCCAGATGCCCTGGGTGATACCGGGCCAGGGGTTGCGGATGACCATGTTGCCCGCCTTCCCCGCGCCGGGCGGAATCACGTTGCCGTCGTCGTCCAGGATGGTGGCGTAGATACCGGGCAGGGCCGGGCCCGCGCTGCCGGGCTTCATGGGGTGGATGGCCGGAATGGTGGTGCAGAGGAAGCCGCCGGTCTCTGTCTGCCACCAGGTGTCCACAATGACGGCTTTTTCCTTGCCCACCACGTGGTAGTACCAGCGCCACACTTCAGGCTCGATGGGTTCGCCCACGGTGGTCATGTGCTTGAACTGGTGATTGTAGCGCAGGGGCGTCTCCGGGCCGGCCTTGCGCAACATGCGGATGGCCGTGGGCGAGGTGTGGAAGATGTTGACGCCCAGCTCTTCGGCAATGCGGAAAGGCCGACCGGCGTCCGGGTAGGTGGGCACACCCTCGTAGATGACACTGGTGGCGGCCACGGCCAGGGGCCCGTAGACAATGTAGGAGTGGCCGGTGATCCAGCCGATGTCGGCCATGCACCAGTAGACATCCTCGGGGTGGATGTCCTGGATCATCTTGGATGTCCAGGCGGTGTAGGCCAGGTAGCCGCCGGTGCCGTGCTGGTGGCCCTTGGGCTTGCCCGTGGTCCCGCTGGTGTACATGAGGAACAAGGGCGCCTCGGCCGGCATCTTCACCGGCTCCACCCGGGCTCCCCGATGTTCCTGGAGCAGATCGTCCATGAAGAGATCCCGGCCTTCCACCATGGGTGCCTGGGACTGGTACTGGCGGGGGTAACGTCGCCAGACCAGCACCTTTTCCACGGTGTGGCCGGCTCGGGCCGAAGCCTCCACCGCTTCGTCGGCCTTCACCTTGTGGTCCAGCATGGTGCCGCTGCGGTAGTAGCCATCCATGGTGACCAGGATCCGGCTACCCGAGTCCACGATGCGATCGGCGCAGGCCTGGCCGCTGAAGCCGGCGAAGACCACCGAGTGGATGATGCCCAGGCGGGCGCAGGCCAGCATGGTGATGGGCAGCTCCAGCACCATGGGCATGTGAATGGTCACCCGGTCGCCGGTCTTCAGGCCCAGGCTCTGGAGCACGGCGGCCACTTCGTTGACCCGGACGTAGAGCTCCTGGTAGGTCATGGCGATATTGGGCTCGTCCTCCGGCTCGGGGACGAAGATGAAGGCGGCTTTGCTGCGGTATTGGGCCAGATGGCGGTCGACGCAGTTGTAGCAGGCGTTGATCTTACCGCCCACGAACCACTTCCAGAAGGGCGGGTTGCTGGTGTCCAGGGTGGTGTGCCAGTACTGGTACCAGTCCAGCAGATCCGCGTACTCCTTGAAGCATTCGGGGAAATGCTCCTCGCTGAAGCGGTCGTAGATGGTGGGATCGGTAAAGTTTGCCTGGGCGATAAACTGGAGCGAGGGGTTGTAATATTCCTCTTCGCTCCAGTGGACGGCCACTTCGGCTTCGGTGATCTGGGCTTCCCGCAGTTCTGTCTCGACGCTTTCATTCATCTGATCGAGTTTGGCGTGGGTTTCATCGGCCATGGATATACCTCCTTTGGAAGTGACAAGGATGGGCCAAACACGGAATGGGCAGATCCGGCACGGCGTGGGCAGCCTGGAACCTGGGGGGACGGCCATACGGACAACCCGACACGGCCGGATTCTTCAGTTGGCAGATGGAGCGAAGGACCGCTCGCCTGAAGTGGGGCGGCTTCCGGTTCCCTTTCCTTTGTGGAAGAATATGGTTTGGATAGTAGGATACTATAGGATCCCGATTATTGACAACCGGGAGGCAGGGGCGAACAGCAGAGAGATAAGACTATAGTTCAAGATTGTCGGGATTCATCCATCGGGCGCCGCCTGGGTACGCGCCTCTGGGCCTCCACCCCTACATTCTGCACTGATGATTCTGAACTATCCGAGAGATAATAGTAGATTGACAGCCTTACATGAGACATGTTAAAATCGGCATCATAAATGGTCTGACCATTTTGCCGGTTGACTTCTCCCTTCACTTGCTCTTCTCGCCCAAACTTTATGAAAAAAATCTGGTGCTGTAATTAGTCCTGAGTCCTGTTGGCACCTCCCTGCTGGTGCGTTTTTTCGCTCTTACAAACATGGTTATTGGTTTGATTATGCCAATGTCAAGGAGGAATCAATCATGACTGGCAAACGCGCGGACAGCAATCTCTGGGCTGGGCGACTCAGTAGGCGACAGTTTCTTGCCTGGGTCGGCACAACGGCTGGAGCACTTACTCTTGCAGCCTGTACTGCTCCGGCCAGTCAGCAGCCGGCCGAAGGGAGCGCACCGACGACCGAGAAACGGCAGCTTATCTTCTGGGGGCATGACCAGCACCCCATTGATCTAGCAGCCGAAGGTTTCGTGGAAGTTTACCCTGATATTGAATGGGTTTCTCCCCATCCGGCCGACCGTGTAGAAAAGATCAAGGCTGCCATGGCTGCCGATAGTGGCTGTCCTGACCTCTTCTGGGCGGAAGCCACCGATGCCCAGGATTGGGGCTGCAACGATCTGCTGGTAGATTTGACCTCGGAGCTGGAAGGCCATTTTGATGAGTACCATCCCCTTAAACTGAATGAAACCTTCATTGCCAAGACCGGCCGTTATGTGGGCTGGCCTGGTGATATCAGTGTAAGCGGCTGGTATTACCGGCAGGATAAGTTGGAGGAGGCTGGTTTCGGTGATATTGATGTCAACGCCTTGACCTGGACAGATTTTGTCGAGATGGCCAGCGCCTTGCGGGAACAAGGGATGTACTCTTTCGTGTTCCCGGCTGATGGCTGGAGTGCGTTGTTTATGTATGCATTGCATCAGCTCGGCGGTACGGCTGTGAGCAAGGATGGCCAGACTATCACAGTGGGCGATGAGAAGGGCATCCGGGCCATGCAGATCGTTAAACAGTTATGGGATTCGGGAGGCGGTCTGGATGTGGCTTGGTGGAGCCCGCCTTATTGGGCTGCTCTTAAAGATGGTGAGCTGATCGGCGACTTTGCAGCTGCTTGGGCCCGGGGTTTTTGGGAAGCTCAGTTGGCGGCCGAGTCTGGTGAGTCAGAAACTGCTGGTCAGTGGCGTATTGCAAAGTTCCCCGGGGGAGAGGGTATCAAATACCGGACAGGTGTATGGGGCGGCGCCCAGCTAGTGTCGCCTAAATGTGGAGAGCACACGGAAGAAGCTATTCTGTTTATGAAGTATGCTTTAGGGAGCGTGGATGGTGCATCCCGTTGTGGCCAGTGGGGCATCATTCCGGCCTACCGTCCCTATCTGGAATCTGAAGAGTTTTTGAGCATGCGTTCCCCCATTTTCGGTGATTGGGCGTTCAACGAATTTTGGGCCAGCCAGGAAAAAGAGCTCTCCACCGAATTTTACCGTCCCGCCGGATGGGGTGCAGTCAACACTGTAGTTCAGCGAGAAATGGTTCCTATCCTGACTGGAGAATATTCAATTGAAGAAGGCATGGCTCGCATTGTCGAGTTAGCAACGCCGGACTTTGAACGGACGCGATGTGTGTAACAAGGGTCTAACGGCGACGAGCGGTCAATGAAGAGCAGGCATCCTCAGATGGAATGTGATTTCGTGTTTAGCATAACTTCTGAGGATGCCTGCATCCGGGCCTGATTCCGCCGGCAAATATAAAGTGTCTGTACTGCGGAGTAGATTAAATGGGTATTACGACTGCACAGGCCAGAGCAGCCCCCAAACCTCACCGGACATTTTGGCAAGAAGTTCGCCGCCATTGGGTAGATTATCTTTTTATTGCTCCATTTTTTATAACATTTGCAGTATTCCGTCTCTATCCACTAGGATGGGCGTTTCAGCTTTCTTTTAGTCGTTGGCGCGGATTTGGGCCCATGACCTATGTGGGATTGGAGAATTATCGTGCTATTCTCAAAGATCCCTATATCCTTCAATCATTGGTTAACACACTCCAATTTGCCTACATTCTTCTGCCAACAGGTATTTTTATTGCCATTGTGCTGGCCGTCCTCTTAAACATCAAAAACTTGAAGGGGCGGGGTCTTTTTCGAACCCTCTATTTTTTGCCGTATGTCACTTCCTCTGTGATAGTTGCTATCGTCTTCACCCAACTCTTCGACGATCACATGGGGTGGGTGAATCGTTTTTTGGAAATGCTTGGTCTTTCGCCAGTAGCTTGGCTGCGGGGTAACCCTTGGGCAGCCAAGTGGGTGGTTATTATGCTAACCCATTGGGGAGGCATTGGCTACAACGTGCTCCTCTTTCTGGGAGGCCTCCAGTCTATCGATAGCGAGCTCTACGAAGCTGCGCGAATCGATGGGGCCAATGAGTGGCAGATTTTTTGGCGAATTACCTTGCCCTTGCTTTACCCAATTATCTTTTTCCTGACAGTCATCGCTACGATTGGCTTGATGAATATGTTTAACCAGCCTTATATGCTGACTCAAGGCGGACCACGAGGCGCTACGGAAACGCTCATGTTGCGGTTGTACGAGGTGGGCATCGGGGGGCAGCGTTATGGCGATGCCTCTGCCTTTGGTTTTCTAATTGGCTTTCTTGTCATTGTGATTTCCATCATTCAGATTCGTATTCTGCGTAGGCCGTAGTTGAGGGGAGGAAAAGGAAAGATGGTGGCTGCACCTTCAACCGTGCGACCTGCTGCTCGTTGGTCCAGGCGGGTTATGCGTCTTCTGACGCGTTTGCTGTTGTATCTTTTTCTCGTTTTATGGACTTTGATTTTTATTTTCCCTTTCTACAGTATGTTTGTAGGTTCCTTCATGGATGATGCTGCCCTTTTCAGCCGGGATCCTCACTTCTGGCCCAAAAATGGGTTTGATCTTACTTCATATCGGCAACTTTTTGCCGAAATAGGCTTTGGCCGCCCTTTGTTTAACAGCTTCTATCTGGCTGTAGTTCGTACTCTGGGCGTGCTCTTCTTCTCATCATTGGCCGGTTTTACCTTTGCAAAAAGGCGTTTCCCAGGGCGTGATAAATTATTCTTTTTAATGCTGATCACTATGATGCTGCCAACTCAGATCACGTTAATCCCCTGGTACCTACTGATGGTCAAGACCTTTAAATGGGCTGATACCTACTGGCCCTTTTGGTTACCGGAGTGGGCTAACGCGTTTGGCATCTTTTGGATGCGCCAGTATATCGCGGCAACCATCCCGGACGAAATGTTAGAGGCTGCTGCTATTGACGGTGCGTCGGTCTTTGGCACCTTTGCTCGTATTGTATTGCCTCTAATCATGCCGGGTATGGCGGTGTTAGGCATTTTGAATTTTGTGGACGGTTTCAATCAGTTCCTGGGACCGTTGCTGATCCTGACCGATCCTGATAAGATCACTGCCCCCTTAGCCCTAGCCAACTTCAAAGGCACCACCGTGATTGCACCCCGCTACTCCCTAATGTTCGCCGGGAGCACTCTGGCTACCATTCCCCTTCTGGTGGTATTCTTCGCCTTTCAGAAGCAGTTAGTCAGTGGCATTATGTCGGGTGCAATCAAAGGGTAGGGAAGCCCCGTTTCTGGTTCTATATTCTTTACTCGGGCCTGCAGGGTGATATTAATCTCATACCATAGCCCCTAGTACTCGACCACACTGGTTTTCGGTAGTCAGTTCGCGGCCCCATGGAGCGGACATCATTCCATTAAGATTCACTGTAGTCGAGTACTAGCCTGAAGGTCACCTTCTTTATTGACTGCATTACCCCTTGCCTGTAACGTACAATGATTTACAACCTTTACTTGCATGGGCCGTCATAGGACGGCCTGTGCAAATTTCCTTATATATATTTTGAATGACTTCGAATCAAATTACCTATGGTTCGCTCATTCTTAGGATGGTTTGACGGAATCGGCGCAGAGCCTGGCGTAGATCTCTGTCGAGAAGTCCAACAAGGCGAGGATGCGCTGTTGCACCTCAGACAGAGGGGTCAGATGACGATGGGTTCGATGAGGCTCCTGAATCACCGTCAG